>NZ_SMSC01000099.1:0-969 GCF_004359955.1 Candidatus Thiosymbion oneisti | reverse complement strand
GATCGCGTCGGGCGTCACCTGTTACGACACCCTCGCCGGGAGAGGGGTTTTAGCATCAAGGCCCCTGTGCAAGCTAATGCCAAACTACATCCGCGCCTTCGTTCCCGGCGGGACCTTCTTTTTCACCCTTAACCTGTTGGAGCGCCGCCGCCGTCTGTTGACGAACCACAGCGACGACTTGCGAATCGTCTTTGCCGATGCCCGCCGTCGCCGCCCCTTCACCATCGATGCGATCTTTGTCTTACCCGATCACCTTCACTCGGTGTGGACCCTGCCTGTGGGGGATGGCGATTTCTCCACCCGTTGGCACGACATCAAGGCATGGTTCTCGGCCCGGATTCCGAAACACGAGCGGCTTTCAAGCTGTCGCGCGCGGAAGGGGGAACGGGGGATTTGGCAACGACGCTTCTGGGAGCACAGGATTCGCGATGAAGACGATTTGCGGCGGCATATCGATTACGTCCATTACAATCCGATCAAACACGGCCATGTGTCGCGCCTTGTCGATTGGCCGTATTCGAGTTTTCACCGGTATGTAAAAGCGGAATTGTATCCACCGCATTGGGCGGCGGACGATGTCGTAAAGGAATTGGCTCTGGAATGACCGACGCGGCGGGATGCGCTGCGCTTTCCCGCCCTACGGTTCTGCCATTTCCTATAGGGAAAATGCACTCAAAGGTTCCAAGAATAGGCGATGATGGCAAACCGCTTGTGACCGATTTGCGTTGATTCGCGTTCATGTGCGGCAACAGGATGATTTCCATGCTATCGGTACTGAGAGACGGCTGTACCAGTGGCTTGAGGCGGCAATTGTGGTGGCTGGTGGCAATCCTCCTCTGGTCGACCCGGATCCTCGCCGGGTCCGATTACCCACCCCTGGTCCCCGACGGCGAGCCGGTCCCGGACCCGGAACGGCTGATTGCCGAGCTTGTCGAGATCGACCCCAGCGCCGGCTTCACTGCGGTTGAT
>NZ_SMSC01000098.1:0-975 GCF_004359955.1 Candidatus Thiosymbion oneisti | reverse complement strand
AGAGGCTGTATGTAAACTAAGGCATTGATTTTAGGGTAGAAAAATTGGAATTTCTGGTAATATAATACGATTTGAGCACTTCCATTCCGGTGATTAATATGATTTCTGATAAGACTCAATCCCCTGTTAGGTACCCAAGCGACCTGACCGATGAAGAGTGGGAAACCCTCCAGCCTATCCTTGAGCAACTCGAACCCTATACCACCGGACGCCCACGAACAACCGACCTACGCGAAATCCTGAATGCAATTTTCTATCTGAATAAGACCGGTTGTCCATGGCGGTATCTACCACAAGACTTTCCTTCCTACACGACTGTTAACACTTATTACAATAAGTGGACAGACAATCAAACGCTGGAAAAAATCAATACGGCGCTGCGTCAGCATTTACGTGAAAAAAAAGCCGAACTCCCGACCCGACAGCGGCGATCATTGATAGTCAAAGCGTCAAGGGTACCCCGGAATCGGCTGTCGAATCGGGGTTCGACGGGGGCAAGCTTGTCACGGGAAGAAAACGACATATCCTTTGCGATACAATGGGTTGCTTAATCGTTGTCGTGGTGCATGCAGCTAACGTGTTCGATGGTAAAGCAGCTCGTCAGGTGATTACGAAGTTGTTCTCGTGCCTTCATACCGTCACTAAAATCTGGGCTGACGGTGCTTATTCCGGCTCGGAACTCTTCGATTGGGTCTTTTCCCAATTCGGATGCAGGCTCGAAGTTGTGAGAAAGCAAAAAGGGCTTCCAGGTTTCCAGGTATTACCGCGTCGCTGGATAGTTGAGAGAACCTTTGCTTGGCTGATTCGATCGCGTCGATTAAATAAAGATTATGAACGCAAGCCGACTTCGAGTGAAGCTCAAGTTTATCTCGCATCGAGTCGCTTGCTTCTCCGACAGATCCACGATAACCAGACACCTTATAAAACGGCTAGTGGGTGATTTTCTATTAATTTATGTCTTTTCAGACAGCCTCT
>NZ_SMSC01000097.1:0-983 GCF_004359955.1 Candidatus Thiosymbion oneisti | reverse complement strand
ATGGGAGCCAGAGAAAAGGGAGGGGGCTGGCCCCCGCCCGCTTCTTTTTCCTATAGGAAAAACGTGAAAATCCGCGCCTGGCTCAGACGGCGGGGTGCGGCCCGACGCTTACCGGTGCCAGGCCTTTCCCGCCCTATGCGGTCAAGGCGTAGGCTGGGATGAGCTCGCGAACCCCAGCATTCCCGGATTTCTCCGCGGCGCGGAGCTTCTGCGTTCCCACGCAGCGCGTGGGAACGAGAAAAAGGAGTAGGGCAAGGCGTGGAGATCGAGGTCCAAAGCCGCAACCGGGCCTGGCAAGGACTCACCGGAGTGTCTTGAAGACTCACTAGAGCGTCTTGAGGACCCATCGGAGCCTGTTAAAGACTCACCGGAGAATCCTGAAGACTCACCAGAGAGTGTTGAAGACCCACGGGAGAGTCCTGAAGACTTACCGGAGAGTCCTGAGGACTCACGGGAGAGTCTTGAGGACTCATCGGAGAGTGTTAAAGACTCACGGGAGAGTCTTGAGGACTCATCGGAGAGTGTTGAAGACTCACGGGAGAGTCTTGAGGACTCATCGGAGAGTGTTGAAGACTCGCGGGAGAGTCTTGAGGACTCATCGGAGAGTGTTGAAGACTCACGGGAGTGTCTTGAAGACTCAATGGAGTGTCTTGAACCCTTACCGGAGAGCCCTGTAGGTCGGATCAGGCCAGGCCCCGTCCCGACGCAGGAGGGAGCCCGGCCGCCACCCGACGGAGATGGCTGGCATCCGGCGGCAGGGGCCGACAGGATGTCGGCGGTCCTGAGCCAGCTGGGACCGCCGTCTTTCAGACGGCTTACGGACCCCATGACCAGCTGGCGGCAACGCTCACAGCAGACGCCCTCTGGGCCGCACCGGATAACGCCGGACAGCCGGCAGCTGTGATTCCCGTGTATACGAATGCTGGACACCGGCCTGATGCTCTCCGCGGCGCGGAGCTCTGCTCGTTCCCACGCTCCAGCGT
>NZ_SMSC01000096.1:0-994 GCF_004359955.1 Candidatus Thiosymbion oneisti | reverse complement strand
TATCTGACCACATCGGGCCAATTTATGAGTCTATGGAAGTGATACACAAAGACTATTTGAAAGCTGCAAACGATTTGCAATGGATGTCAGAAATTGGGGCCGACATTGATCGTCTTGATAAAGAAATTAAGGAGAGAAAGATTGAGCTTGAAGCTCTACGAGTAACGATAGATGCATGGACAAAAATTGAAAAAGAAAATCAAAAACACCCAGAATGGGCGTTGAGCTTTTTCCAAGAATGCATAGATTATTTCCGAATTCAATCAGATGATCTCGCCCATGGATATTCCTCGCATTACACGGATATGCTCAAAAAGGCAACTGAAAGACCGATTATGGCTACAGATTTTATGCTTCTTCAGGTGCAACTAAGAGAGCGTTGGCAGTATGTTGCTGAAAGTTATGCGCAGTGTAAAAGCCATTTGCTGCAATAGACAAGAATGCTGTCAAATCACAAGAGGTAGCTAATAAAAGGCTACAGCCGACTGCCCAAAGCGGAGCGAGCTTTGCTCGCTCCGCTTTGGGCAGTCGGTTGAGCCTTACGTTAGGCCGCCTGTAAAAGGTCCCACAATGGAAGTCAAATTAAGCAAGCAACAGAAAGTCACCGTAAACAGTGCGGAAGACATTTATCCGATCATGCGCCAGATTCTCCGTAGAGAGAATAAAATCGGTCAAGGTCAGGAACATTTTTGGATGGTGGGTTTGAATCAGGCGAACAAGATACTCTATATCGAGTTGGTCGCGCTGGGTTCTGCCAACATGGCGGCCATCAACCCCAGAGAAGCCTTCCGCATGGCGATTTACAAGCTCGCCGTTCGGGTGATTATGGTCCATAACCATCCTGGCGGGAAGGTGAAGCCTTCCTACGAAGATCAGGATCTCACCGATCATTTTATTCAAGCGGGCAAATTCCTCAAGGTCGAAGTCATCGACCATCTCATCATCAGCGAAGAAACCTATCATAGTTTTGTCGATTCGGGGATCTTCAAGAAAC
>NZ_SMSC01000095.1:0-1050 GCF_004359955.1 Candidatus Thiosymbion oneisti | reverse complement strand
AAATTTATACGCGCCTCATCATGCGCCGAATCCTTTGCAAAATTGGTATACATAAGTGGAATGTGTGCAAATGTTCCATTTGCTTAAAGGTTCGGCCACACCAATACCACGATTGGGAGGGTTGTCGTTGCCGCCAGTGCGGGTTTACCAGAAATGAAGGTCATGAATGGAAATTGTGCGAGTGTATCAGGTGTGGGTACAGAAGAGAACACGTTTGGAAAAACGATCATTGTGAGTTGTGTGGCTCTATACGCAGAGTTTGTCAGACTTGTCTTGATGAGCCAATTGTAGATCCATGTCCAAGTTGTGGTGGAGAAGGGAGAGAATGCTATACAGACTCGGATTATCCTATGTGGCATTCTGATCCAAGTGCTGATGGTTTCTATATTTCTTGTGCAAAATGTGATGGTTTGGGCCGGATGGTATGCCAGTCATGTAAAGGTAACGGATATCTCATTGAGCCTCCTCCTACCTAGATGTGGGGTCCCGGATGATTACATAGGATCTAAAATGGGGCCATTATTGCGTGCCCGAGAGGTCATGGAATTACTGGTAGCCACGTCTATATCGGAGAAAGCGCAATGAATATCCACCTGCATGCCAATGCCACCACGACTCCGAAGACCCGCCAATACATTCAGGTATCTCACCAGTCGGCGACGCACCTGGCCGACGAACTGGGTGTGAGTGAGGATACGATCCGCCGCTGGCGGGGGCGTGACGGGGCTGCCGATGGCTCGCACACGCCGCACCGCTTGCAGACTACCCTTACCCCGACCCAGGAAGCGGTGGTCGTGGAACTGCGCAAGACGCTCCTCCTGCCCCTGGATGACCTGCTGGCAGTGACCCGCGCGTTCACCCACCCCGAACGCTCCCGCTCCAGTCTGGACCGCTGTCTGCGCCGCCACGGCGTTTCCAACCTCAAGACCCTGATGCCCCAGGAGGAAGGCGCCAAAACGCCGGTGAAGACGTTCAAGGAGTACGCGCCGGGCTTTGTACACGTCGATGTCAAGTATCTGCCTCAGATGCCCAATGAGGACCAACGGACCT
>NZ_SMSC01000094.1:0-1056 GCF_004359955.1 Candidatus Thiosymbion oneisti | reverse complement strand
TGACCGACACCATCAAACGCTACGTCCAGGTCTATAATCAGCACATCCCGCAGAAAGCCTTAGGCCACATTCCACCCCTTCAAGCCATGAAGAACTGGTCCCAAAAACAGCCCCATCTGTTCAAAAAACGTGTCTATAATCTGGCGGGACTTGACAATTAACTACTCACGCCCCCCTGAAAAGCTGGATTTTTCAAGGTCCCCTGTTGTGAGTTAGAAGGAGAATCAGATGCTTGCTCAAGACATGGTGGAGCAACTTCGGCATGCGCCAATGACTGATCGGATTCAGGCCATAGAGGTGTTGCTGCAATCCCTTAAGCACGACATCGTGCCCCCTCAATCCAGCATGATGCCGCAGCATTCGTTTACGGTTCGGACATTCAACTTGGGGACAGATATTGCCCTTGACCGAGAAGAAATGTATGCGGAACGAGGTAACGCATAATGTATGCCCTTGATACCAATGTGTTGATCTATGCGCATAATACCGCCTCTCCATTTCATCCGCACGCTAAAGTCTTTGTTGAACAGGCCATGAATACGCGGGACGCTGACGGTCATCTCTCCGTGTGTCTTCCTGCACAAGTCCTTATGGAGTTTCTCAATGTTATCACATGGCATCGGCTTGAAGCGCCGTTGCTATTACCTGATGCCATCCAAATTGTCCAAGACTATGTGGATACCGGTGTCGCGATTCTGTATCACCAGCCGACGTAACTTGAGATGCTTGTCGGGCTGCTCAAATCTGTCACCACGCGAAAGAAGATTTTTGATGCTGCCCTGGCTGCCACGTTAAAAGGTCACGGTATTTCCGGACTCTATACCGTGAATACGAAAGATTTTGAAGAATTCACCTTTCTTGAGACAAAAAATCCGTTGGAACATGGATAACATTATTGGGCGCCTGAGCCGTGCCGATAAGCGGCGCGTCCCTGCGCCGCTTATCGGGGAGCTAACCAGCAAGTGCACTATAACAAGTATTACCAAAAGGAAAGCACACAGGGGTGGTGGCTAATTGTTAAATGATAGCATAGTCAACTGGCTGGCAAGAGATCCA
>NZ_SMSC01000093.1:0-1079 GCF_004359955.1 Candidatus Thiosymbion oneisti | reverse complement strand
GAACAAGCTTTATGATCTGGAGGAAATTTTGCTGCTGTGTGTTTGCGCGGTGATCAGCGGAGCCGAAGGCTGGGAAAGCATCCGCGCGTTCGGTCTGACCAAGTTGGCCTGGTTGCGTCAATTCTTGCCTTACACGAATGGGATTCCCTCGGCGGACTGCCTGGGCTGGGTGATGGCACGGTTGTCACCGACCGCGTTCCAGGCGTGTTTCATGGCATGGACCCGTTCGGTTGCCAAGCTGAGCGCGGGCGAGGTGGTAGCGATCGACGGCAAAACGCTTCGCCGCTCCTACGATCGGCGCCACGGGTGCCGTGCCATCCACATGGTCAGTGCCTGGGCTGACGCTAACCGACTGTCACTGGGCCAGGTTGCAACCGCGGAGAAATCCAACGAGCTCACGGCCATTCCCAAGCTGCTCGAACTGCTTGAACTGACAGGATGCATCGTCACAATTGATGCGATGGGATGTCAGAAAACCATCGCCGCGCAGATCGTGGCGACAGGGGCCGATTATGTCTTGGCGGTGAAGGCGAACCAACCACTCCTCTACGAGGCCATCGACGACTACTTCGAAATCGCCCGGGCCGCCCACTTTCAAGCCGTGCCCGCGCACTTCCATGAACACCTCGACGCCGACCATGGGCGCTACGAAGTACGCCGCTATTGGTTGGTCAACGAGCTATCCACGCTACCTGAGCCCCACTCCTGGGCGAGATTGCGCGGGATCGGCATGGTCGAGACCGAGCGTCATGAAGGCGGACGGATCTCACGCCAGCGGCGTTACTACATCACAACCCTGGTCGCCGATGCCCGCGCATTCGCCAATGCCGTGCGCGCTCACTGGGGGGTCGAAAACCGTCTCCACTGGGTCCTTGATGTCACATTCCGGGAAGATGAGAGCCGTATCCGTCAGGCCAACGCACCAGCCAACTTCAATACGATTCGCCAATTCGCCCTCAACTTACTCCAGCGTGCCCAACCCGCCGGGAGTGTCAAACAAAAGAAATTCAATGCCGCCCTCGACGATGACTTCCGGGCCAAGGTGCTGTTTCAACAGTAATTATTATTCGGGAGCCCTG
>NZ_SMSC01000092.1:0-1152 GCF_004359955.1 Candidatus Thiosymbion oneisti | reverse complement strand
GACCATTTGCCTCTGCACACGTTTCGGCGTTGTGTGGCGCGTTACCAGGGCGAACGTTATGTCAAGCAGTTCCGCTGTCTCGACCAGTATCTCGCGATGGCATTTGCGCAGCTGACTTACCGCGAGAGCTTGCGCGACATCGAAGCCTGTCTGCGCGCCCAGCAGAGCAAGCTGTACCACATGGGGTTGCGCTGCACTCGGGTAGCACGCAACACCTTATCCAAAGCCAACGAACGGCGCGACTGGCGGATTTATGCCGACTTTGCCCACGCCTTGATTCGCATCGCCCGGCCTCTCTATGCCGACGAGGACCTGGGACTGAGCCTCGACAATACCGTCTATGCCCTGGATGCCACCACCATCGACCTGTGTCTGTCGCTCTTCCCGTGGGCGCTGTTTCCTGCCACCAAGTCTGCGGCCAAGCTGCACACCTTGCTGGATCTGCGCGGCAACATCCCGACTTTCGTCCACATCTCCGACGGCAAGCTGCACGACGTCAACGTGCTCGACATCCTCCTGCCGGAACCCGGCGCGTTCTACATCATGGACCGGGGCTACGTGGACTTCCGAAGGCTTTTTACCCTGCACACAGCCGGCGCCTTCTTCGTCATTCGCGCCAAGTCCAACACCAAGTACCGGCGTCGTTACTCCCAGCCCGTGGACAAATCGGGCGGTGTCCGTTGCGATCAGACCATCGTGCTCACTGGGGTCGATTCGGCAAGCACCTATCCTCAACCGCTACGCCGGGTGAAATACCACGATACGCCAAGCGGCAAGACCTTCAACTTTCTGACCAACAACTTCGCCATCCCGGCGCAAACGCTGGCCGATCTGTATCGCTACCGTTGGCAGGTGGAGTTGTTCTTCAAATGGATTAAACAACACCTGCGCATCAAGTCATTCTTCGGCACCTCCGAGAACGCACTCAAAAGCCAGATATGGATCGCCTTGTCTGTCTATGTCCTCGTGGCCATCATCAAAAAGCGCCTCGAGATCCGGGCCGATCTCTACACAATCCTACAGATTCTGAGCCTGACCTTGTTCGAAAGAACCCCGTTAATTCAACTGCTTACAAATGACCCGCACATAACGGAGGCTCCCGGAATCCCTAACCAACTGAATCTGTTCGACAATTTAACGGGACAGTAGTGG
>NZ_SMSC01000091.1:0-1191 GCF_004359955.1 Candidatus Thiosymbion oneisti | reverse complement strand
CTAGTGTAGTGCGCTATAAATAGTGGAACTAACAGAGCTGCCACCTGTCCATTGTAGAGAGCCGATGCAGACAGGAGGCAGAGAATGCGAATGGCGCCGGTAATCAATTTGACGCCCGAAGCGCGCAAGCGGCTGGAGCGAATGGCCAACTCCAATACCGTCAGTGTGCGCGAGGCACGGCGTGCAGCTATGGTGCTGCTGGCGGCGGACGACTTGACCAACGGGCAGATCGCTGATCGACTTGGAGTGGGTCGGGTGTCGGTCGGTCGCTGGCGCTCCCGCTATGCCGAAGGCGGCTTGGCGGCGATTGTCCAAGATCGCCCGCGCGGTGGACGCCCGCGGCGAGTTGATAGGCACGAGATCGTTCGTCTGACGACACAGACGAAGCCGCCGGGGGCCACGCACTGGAGCACGCGCACGCTGGCCGCGGCAACCGGGGTGAGTGCCTCCAGCATTCGCCGGGTGTGGCGAGCTCACGGGCTCAAACCACACCGGGTTGAAACCTTCAAGGTCTCGCGCGACCCGCACTTTATCGAAAAGCTCGAGGACATCGTCGGGTTGTATCTGAACCCGCCCGAGCACGCGCTGGTGCTGTGCTGTGACGAGAAAAGCCAGGTGCAGGCCCTGGATCGCACCCAGCCGGGCTTGCCGTTGAAAAAGGGGCGTGCGGCAACGATGACCCACGACTACAAACGCCACGGGACGACAACTTTGTTTGCCGCTCTCAATGTGCTCGATGGAACCGTCATCGGCCACTGTCAGGCACGCCATCGTCATCTTGAATGGTTGAAGTTCCTGCGCCAGATCGAGCGCAGTACGCCCCAGGACAAGAGCCTGCACCTGATCTGCGATAACTACTCCACCCATAAGCACCCGCATGTCAAGGCCTGGCTGGAAAAGCACCCGCGTTTCCAGCTGCACTTCACGCCCACCTCTGCCTCCTGGTTGAACATGGTCGAACGCTTCTTCCGCGATCTGACGACCCGGCAGCTGCGCCGCGGAGTATTCACCAGCGTGCCTGAACTGATCCAGAGTATCGAAGGCTATATCGCCGAACACAACCAGAATCCCAAGCCGTTTATCTGGACCGCCAAGGCCAGCGACATCCTGGAGAAGGTGGTTCGCGCCAATCGCCGCTTAAGTTCCAAACAGAATGGCGCAAGTTCCAAACAGAATGGCGCACTACACTAG
>NZ_SMSC01000090.1:0-1221 GCF_004359955.1 Candidatus Thiosymbion oneisti | reverse complement strand
CCTGAAGTATCCCCACAAAAATCCCCTTCGGTGTCAGTCGGCCAGGAGGGCGTTATGCTCATCGGCGACCCATTGATCGGGTGGCCCGATCCTGCCGACCAACTCCCTGAGCACCTCGCGGCAACTGTCCAGTACCACCAGCAGCCGTGCGAGGAACAGCCGGGAGTAGACGCGGCGTTTGCCGTTGCCAGGGTGTAGCCAGCGTTCGAGGCCGCCGCGTTGGGCGGCGGTGCCGAGCAGCCACAGCACAAAGGCGGCGAGTGAGGCGATCAGCACCAGCACCGTGAAGCGCCCAACCCCGCGTGAGCGGCTGCATTCCAACCCCTCACCGAACTGCTGGCTCTTCATATCACGAAAGCTCTCTTCGATCTGCATGCGCTGCCGATACAACCGGATCAACTGCTTTGCTGACCGATCGGCGAGCCGGGTGCAGGCCACTAATAGCCAAGGTTCGTTGGCACTACGGGCGCAGTGAGTGCTAGCCTTCGAACGTGAACGCTTGCCGAAGGCGGTGTTGCCACGTCGCCCCTTCCCCGCCAGGCGTACCAGCACCAAGCGCGCCCGCAGGGGATTGCTGCGTACCCACTCGCCCTCCCCGAGCGCCGTCGGGGTCGTGGTGGCACGCTTGAAGAGCGTCTGGCAGCTCACCCAACCGTGATCCAAGCGCACGTAGTCGCGGCCACGCACTCGCCCCACCCAGCGCCAGCCGAGGCGTTCGACCCCCCGGTAGAAGGGGACCCGGAAGCCGGCATCGGCGATGATCATTGGCTTGACCTGTGAGGGCATCAGCTGGGCGAGGTGTTGCAGGAAGCGCTGCTGCACAACGCGGTTGCCGAGCTGCTTCTGCGGGTGGACCTCCTCGTACAGCGTCAAACTGCGCCCACCCACCGGCAGCGACGCACGCAGCAAATGCAACGATTGATCGGCCTTCAAATCTGACCAGTCAATCAGGACCAAGGGCTCGGCAAGGCGCGCCAACGTTACCCGACACAGCACCGCGTAGATCGACCGGACTTCACCTTGCAGGTGGCGGTTACCAAGCAGACGGTCGGAGCGTTTGATCTTATGGCGTAACCTCGCCTCACCCGCGAAGCGGCGCCCCAGATCGGTCAGTGACAACCGTGGCCCGCTCAGGCACGATACCACGGCCGCCAACAGCGTCGCCAAGCGTCGGCGGTGGAGGTGGTGCAACAACGGTTCCAGGCAGTGATGTAAAATTGT
>NZ_SMSC01000009.1:0-133759 GCF_004359955.1 Candidatus Thiosymbion oneisti | reverse complement strand
ATCTACTTCATGGATGCCACGCATCCGCAGCACAATCCGGTGCTGGCCGGGGGCTGGATCAAGCGCGGCGAGGAATGGGAGGTCCCCACCAATACCGGGCGGCGGCGCGTCAACATCAACGGTGCCATCGACCTGGAGCGGCTGGAGCCGGTGGTCCGTTTCGACGACACCATCAATGCCGACTCCACCATCGCCCTGTTCCAGCAACTCGAAGCCATCCATCCCCTGGCGGCTTGCATTTATCCTGAATCCGTGAGATAAATGAACTGTTTATAGAGTAATTCCTTTATAGAACAATAGGATAGAGGAAAAATTCATTCATTTTTGGACTCACCCAGGAGGTGAAGTAGCCGATCTCTGGAATATCAATTAAAATCATGAGGTTAGACCAAATCCTGGGATTTTATCTCACGGATCCAGGTTTATGTTATCTGTGACAACGCTCGCTATTATCGCTCCAAAGCGGTTCAAGAGTACTTGAAAACCTCCCGCATCCAGCTCGTTTTCCTCCCGCCGTATGCACCGAATCTGAATTTGATTGAGCGATTATGGAAATTTTTTAAACAGAAAGTCCTGTCCAATCAGTATTGGGGACCTTGAAAAATCCCATACTCAATGCTTTTCACGACGATGACCACAAAGTGTGATTTTCAAACGCCTTAACTATCATATGGTTACGCACGTGAGCATGGCAGGACATCCCTGCTCCACAAAAACATTTTGAATTTTTCAAGGTGCCCTATTACGAAACGTTTGATGAATTCCGAAGCGCGTATGAAGCGTTCTTCCAGAATTCCCGCAAATACCATTGCGAGCTGCAGTCATTGCTGACGGCGAATTTTGAAATCATCGGTTGAATGAAAAACCGAAATATTGATATTAGCTTAGTATAAATGCCAGTGATTTGCGACCTTAGGCTTTTTCATGATTGCTCTATCCGGGCCTTTACTCTACAGTGCGTCCTATGATTGTTCAGACTTCTATCACTCTCCCCGATGAGCTTGTTGCTGAGCTTGATCAGCGAGCACCTCGACCCGAAGAACGCTCTGCCCTAATAGCAGAAGCGCTCCGCTGTTTTTTTATCACTCATCGCTCTACGAATGATGAGCTTAAGATTCTGGATCGCCACGCTGAAGAGTTGAATCGAGAAGCGGAAGACATTCTTGACTATCAGGTCATCCCTTGAAAAGAGGTGATTTATATCGAGTCCCTCACCCTTCCGCCCGCGATCCAAAGCGGTCACGAGTGTTTGTCGTTGTGAGCCGTCAAGTCCTGATTGACTCCAGGTTCTCAACGGTTATCTGTGCGCCTATCTATAGTGCATATCATGGGCTTTCCACGCAGGTACCGGTTGGAGTGGAACACGGCCTAAAACATGATAGCAGCATTCACTGTGATGAACTGGTCAGTCTTCCTAAATCTGTTCTTACGAATCATGTCGGTTCACTACCTCATAAAAAGTTATCTGAACTCAACCGAGCTCTACGGGCTGCGTTGGAGCTTGGGAGCGCCTAACCAGGCGTTCGAGAGGGACGCAGGTGAAAGCGCGGCACCTTTTTGGTGTACTGCGTGGATCAAAGTTGAGTGGCTTCGGCCAGCCTGGGTTGGCCCGTACCCCTCAACTTTACGTTAGCCCTTCTATAAGAGGTCCCGCAATGGAAGTCAAATTAAGTAAGCAACAAGAACAACAAAAGGACATCCATTTTGTTTGACGCAAAAGCAACCGCTGCTTGGGTCGGTGGGGTAGCCGTGGCATCGTTTAGGCATCTATTGTCAGTTGACAACTTTGTGTGCAAACTCCAGAATGTGAGAGTCATATTCAGGAGGGCTTATGCCCAGAAAGGCACACCCCAAGAAGGATGTTGAAGCAGCGTTGCAATACGCGGAGTCAAGGGGTTGGCGAGTTGATGTCGGTGGTGGTCACGCTTGGGGCAAGATGTTTTGCCCTTACCACAGCAGAGATTGTCGTTGTGGTGAGTTTTGCATTACCAGCATCTGGAGCACGCCAAAAAGCCCTGCAAATCATGCGAAACAGCTTCGGCGGGTTGCGGATAACTGTGTAATGCCCTTGTCCGATCAGGAGCAAGACTCATGAAAGACTATGAGTTCACACTAAAGTATCGCCTTGGAGAGGCGTGCGAAGATCCTGAGCAGTATCTAGGGGCTCTTGCAGAGGCGGGGTGTGAAGACGCTGTTGTTGGTATTGGTCAAAATGGCCGTATCTCATTGAGCTTTACCCGTGAATCAGAGTCAGCACTAGCAGCTATTTCCAGTGCTCTTGAGGATGTGCAGCGGGCTATTCCTGATGCTAAGCTGGTCGAGGCAACGCCAGATTTCGTAGGTGTCACTGATATTGCCGATCTTTTCGGTGTGTCACGGCAATATATTCGGCAGCTCATTCAAGGCAAGGGGGCTTCGTTCCCGGAACCCATTCACGAAGGAAAGCCATCGTTGTGGCATCTCACGGATGTGCTTGCTTGGTTCCAAGAAAACCAAGCGAAAGCTGTTGAGCCAGAGGTTTACGAGGTATCTCAGGTCAACATGCAGGTTAATGTTTTTAAATCCTGCGTTCGGGCTACTGCGGTATTGCAAGGGGGATTCCAATTCGTAGCGAATGCGCCCAACAATGCGTTGCAGGGGACGCTCAGCTTTGCTGTGCGTCCCTGAATGCTGGCGTTAGCCCCTCTATAAAAGGCCACGCAATGGAAGTCAAATTAAGCAAGCAACAAAAAGTCACCGTAAAGGGTTCGGAGGACATTTGTCTGATCATGAAGGCAAAAAAGAGGGGTTAAATGAAGGGATTCAACTTGGAGAGAAAAAGGGTAAAGAAGAGGGATTAAAAGAAGGAGAGAAGAAAGGTAAGTCGAAGTAGCAAAGGCAATGAAGATTTACCTAGATTTATAACAGCATACCCAGGAGATGGAAGATGAAGATAAAACTTCTTGATACTGTAGTGCTACAGCGGAATATGCCAGGTTACGGAATAAAATCTGGTGATATAGGAGCTGTCGTAGAAACATATGAACCAGATGGTATCGAAGTAGAGTTTGTTAATGGGTCAGGTAAAACACGAGTTCTATTAACATTGAAGGTCGAAGACGTTCGGCCAATAGCAGAAAATGATATTCTTTCTGTACGTTCTTTAGAGGCGGCTTAAATAGGCTAACAATCACATACGAGAAAAAGGGGCCAGGCTCAATTGATGGGTCGTTTTTCACGGCTCATTCGCCTAACATTCGGCTGCAAGCGACCCAATGCCGCGGTCCGGCTCCTCAGCAAGTTTCAAGCTCAGTGCCGCGCGGCATTGGATGCCTGAGCCAAACCGTTAGGCGCAAGGGAGAGATCACGATAGAACATGTTTACTATTGAATATGCAAAAGGAGTCGTAAATGACTTAAAAAACATACGGGTACATGAATGCCCGCGAATATTGAACAGCATTGAAGCACAACTAAAGCATGAACCCACTAAACAGACTCGTAATCGGAAAGTGATTGTTGGGTTAACACCACCATGGGAATATATTGATCCTATTTGGGAATTACGGATAGGAGAATACCGTGCTTTTTACGATGTTGATGAGGAGATTTCCGTTGTAACTATTCGAGCCATCCGACATAAGCTACCGCACAAGACGACGGAGGATATATTATGAAAACTTTCGGACTTGAGCATGCCACATTGAATGCTTGTATTGAGGAAGCTCAACAAGAGCGTCTCGTTATTACTCGTGAAGGTAACCCAGTAGCATTAATTATTGGAATAGATGAAGAACAACTGGAATTGGGAAGTGATGCTTCCTTTTGGGAGCTTATTGAAGAGAGACGCGAAGAAGATAGCATCAGTCGAAAGGAATTAGAACAAGCACTCAAATCCGCTTAAATTCTGAATCTTTTCGGCATAATCGGAGCCTAACTGTCAGGCAATGCCATTAAGTTAGCTGTTGGCCGCTTGTCGTGGTGGGTCGGAATACGAAAGAGAAAACGACGAAGCGCGCGAATCGGCGCGAATCCATTCGTGAGGATTCGCATGATTCGTGGTTTTTTTCTTGCTTTGCCGACCGGCAACGCTTAACTTAATGGCGGCGTTAGGTGCGGCCAAAATTGAGTAGGTAAGTCTATGTCATATAGTGATTTCACATTAAAAAGAGTCAAGGAAGAACTCAATGTAAATGTGATTGAAGATAGAGATTTGTTTTCCTATATACAAGAAATCCAAATTAGTGATTATTTGTTGACCACCTTAAAATACAATGTGCCACTTGCTATGGCTGTTGGAACTGAAAAGATTCGTTCAGAGCTGATAATTGCAAACGTGTTGCTGGAAGTTAGGAGGATACTAGATAATAAAATCAGCTTCTTTTCCGGAGTTAACCTCGATGTTGATAAAGAAAAAAGCCTAACCGGTTTTTGTGATTTTATTATCAGCAAGTCACAGGAGCAGTTTTATATGAGCGCCCCTATCATTACTGTTGTTGAAGCAAAAAATGAGTATATTGCTGGTGGGTTAGGGCAATGTATAGCAGAAATGTATGCATCAAACATATTCAACGATAAAGAGGGTTTGCATTTACCAATTATATACGGTGCAGTAACAACAGGAAATACATGGAAGTTTTTAAAATACGAGGATAATACGGCTTGTATTGATTTACAAGAATATCATATTGCAAACACTACCAAGATTGTTGGGATTTTGGTAGAAATGGTGAAACAAAATGCCTAACAATCGCTTACACTTGGACACTTCGCCGCTGCGCGGCTCGCGCCGGTGAAGCGAAACGTTAGGCAACCAAATACTATTATCTTGCCAGAATGACCTTACTCATCGTTTATGTGGCCATCGCCTTACTCTTCTCGTTTATATGCTCGATTTCAGAGGCCGTACTGCTGAGTGTTACTACGGCTCATATCAGCGTACTTGAACAGGAAGACAAAAGCTCGGGTACACTGTTGCGCGAGCTCAAGGGGGATATCAACAAGCCGCTGGCTGCGATCCTGACACTTAACACCATAGCCCACACAGTGGGTGCTGTTGGTGCCGGAGCGCAGGCAGCCGTGGTGTTTGGCAGAACATGGGTGGGACTGATATCTGCAATCCTGACGCTGATGATCCTGGTATTTTCGGAGATTATCCCTAAAACACTGGGCGCGACTTACTGGCGTGGGCTGTCAAGCATGACGGCGCACTGGCTCAAGTTCCTGGTATGGGCGCTGTACCCTTTTGTAATGCTGTCTGAGTTACTGACGCGCGGTCTTTCTCGAGATATGAAAATTGAAGGCTTCAGCCGCAAAGAGTTTGCCGCTATGGCCGACCTCGGGGAGCAGGAAGGTCAACTGGAAGAGCGAGAATCACGCATCCTGAAAAACATGTTCCTGCTGCACGAAACGCAGGTCACTGATGTGATGACGCCGCGCCCGGTTGTGTTTTCATTACCCGAATCGTTGACGGTCTACGAGTATTTCGATAAACACTATGACTCTCGCTTCTCTCGCATTCCGGTTTATGCCGAAAACGACGAAGTGTTAACCGGCTTTGTGCTAAAGGATGATCTGTTACTGGCACAGGCACGCGGCAATACGGACAACACCTTGGAAACCCATCGACGTGATCTGCATACATTATCAGACAAAACCTCATTATCTGATGCATTTGATGAAGTGCTGCACCAGCGAACGCACATCATGGTAATCATCGATGAATACGGAGGCATGGAGGGCATTATCACCATGGAAGATATCCTGGAAACCCTGCTCGGGTTGGAGATAATGGATGAAAGCGACAAGACAGCTGACATGCAACAATACGCTCGGCGCATGTGGAAAAAGCGGGCAAAGGCGATGGGGATTTCGCTACCCAAAGATGAGAATCAACTTGATTAAATGCCTAACGAGGTGCTCGTTCGGACGCAAACTGCGAAGAAAAAGCGAGAAAAGGAGAAAAGGGGCCAGGCTCAATTGATGGGTCGTTTTTCACAGCTCATTCGCCCAACATTTGGCTGCAAGCAACCCACTGCCGCGGTCCAGCTCCTCAGCAACTTTCAGGCTCAGTGCCACGCGGCATTGGGCGCCTGAACCAAGCCGTTAGCCGCAAACGAGAGGTTGGGAAATGAAACCACTGAAAAAGTCCGCCGTTGCCGTTCTGATCGCCCTCACCGCAAACCTTCCGACATCCGCCTTCGCCCTCGACGCTGCTGAGCTCTACGTCAAGAAGACCTGTGTCGCCTGCCACGGCAAGGATGCAAAAACGCCCATCCTGCCGATCTACCCAAAGCTCGCTGGCCAGAACGCGGACTACGCGTACAACCAGATGAAGGACATCGCCAGCGGCGCGCGCAACCACGGCCAGACCGCTGCCATGAAGGGTATCATGCACCTGGTCTCGGACGAGGAGATGCGGGCTATCGCGGATTGGCTGGCAACTTTGGAGTAGTTGAAATTTTCAGTCGGTTGCAGATTGATGGAGGTCAAGGCGCAGCATTCAGTGCTTGTTACTTTTGATGCATCGAGCCGGTATTGCCGGGCAAGACACGCCGATTCCTGCGGCCAACGGGCTACGCTCTTTGCCATATTTGGAGGTATCCGATGAAGACATTTGCGAACCGGGCCGCTGTCGTTGCCGCGGCCACCCTCCTGGCGGGTACCGCCTACGCCTGGAACGAGGGGGGCGGGGAGCAGGAAAAGGCCCTGGGCCTCACCCCCGACCTGGAGAACGGCATGGATGTCTACGAGGTCTGCTCCGCCTGTCACCTTCCCGAGGGCTGGGGGCTTCCGGACGGTACTTTCCCGCAGCTCGCCGGCCAGTACCGGGGTGTCCTGATCAAGCAGCTGTCGGACATCCGTGCCCAAAATCGGGACAATCCGACCATGTATCCCTTCGCCCTGCCCAAAGCCATCGGGGATGCCCAGGCCCTGGCGGATGTGGTGGCCTACATCGAAAAGCTGCCTATGAACCCCGAGTGGGGCAAGGGTCCCTGGGGACCGGACACCCCCGAGTATGCCCAAGGCGAGAAGCTCTACAAGGACAACTGCGTGAAGTGCCACGGTGAGACGGGGATGGGCGATAAGGAGAAGCTCTTCCCCCGGATCAACGGCCAGCACTATAAATACATGCTGCGCCAGTTCGAGTGGATCCGCGACGGCAAACGCCGCAACGCCAACCCGGACATGGTCGAGCAGATCAAGGGCTTCAGCGACAAGGACATGCAAGCGGTGATCAACTATGTCTCCTGGCAGCCGGTACCGAAGGACCAGCTTGCCGAATCCGCGGACTGGCAGAACCCGGAC
Source organism: Candidatus Thiosymbion oneisti (assembly GCF_004359955.1). Lineage (NCBI taxonomy): Bacteria > Pseudomonadati > Pseudomonadota > Gammaproteobacteria > Chromatiales > Chromatiaceae > Candidatus Thiosymbion > Candidatus Thiosymbion oneisti. Next base: position 126,473 of record NZ_SMSC01000009.1, on the reverse strand, counting down.
TTCGAGTGATTTTCTCCCCCTACCGAAGTACCGATAACAGCGGTAACGTCTCTCGCCGGCGGGGCAGGGCATCGCCAATCGGGTACTCCTATCCACCGCAGTACCACCCCTATGAGAACCCCGAGCGACAACCTGGTCTCCGATAAACGCACCCCCTTGCTCTTTGCCTTGGCTCTGGTGGGCGTGGGTCTGCTGGCCGCGATCTACTACGCCCCCATCTGGTGGGTGTCGCTCACAGCGCCCAACTATCCCCCGGAGGCATTCCCGGACGGGGTGCGCATCCATTTCCACATGAACGGCGTGTTCAACGGTTGCAGGAAGGTCGGGAAGACCGAGATCACGGAGGAGCAAGCCCTGGACTGCGTCCACGAGATGGACACCATCAACCACTATATCGGCATGTATCCCATCGCCGCCGGGGGGGTGGTCGAGAGTGCCTTCTCACCCTTTATCCTGTCTCTCTTCGGGGTGATGCTCATCGGGTTCGTTATGCCGTGGATGAGAGCTCGACTGATCGTCATGGGGGTAGGCTGCGCCGGCATCCTGGTCTGGATGGGACTCACGCACTACGGAGAGGATGGGCTGCGTTTCCAGAATACGGGCTATTTGACCGCGCTGGTCACCACCTTGGGTCAGGATGTGAGGGAGGTGCGGGAGGAGCACCGGCTGTCCGCCGGCGAGGCCCTGATCGCCCGGCTCAAGGCGGAGCTGGCAGTGGCTCAGGGAGAACAACCCACCGAGTCGGTCAAGAGCACTGCCGCCGCTGAGCAATCGGAGAAGGCGCGTCTGATCGCCAACCTGCGCTCGGCCTTTGAAAAGTCCCAGGAACGGCGTCCGGTCGCTGAGCGCCTCGACTGGACGGGCAGCGGTGCCCAGACCATGCAGTGGCACTATGAGACCAGCCTTGGGCGCTATTTCAACGACCCGGCCCAGATCGCACCCATGGGGCGCGCCATGTCCGCTGCCGGTCACGTTGTGTTCTGGGGTCTTATCGCCGCCATGCTGCTCCTGCTCTGGGGCGCGCGCCGGAGCAGTGGACCGCTCTATTGGCTGATGATTCTCGTCCCCATCACCTTGCCGCTGTTTTTCGTGATCGATTACGCCGCCTGGCTCTGGTGGTACGGCCACAACCTGAACGACCTGGGCGCCTTCACAGTCAAGCCCTTCATGCCTACCGTCTTCGGCGACGGCAAAGTGGCCCAGTTCTCGACCCACTCTTATCCTTACATCGGTTTTGGTCTGATGCTGCTGCTCTCCGCGGTGCTGGGCGTAGTGGCCCTGCTGCGGCGCAAGCAATTGCGCGAGACCGGTTGAACCGGCAAGGCGCGAAGGATACCAAGGTGTTCTCGTTCCCACGCTCTGCGTGGGAATGCATCCTATGACGCTCTGCGTAAGTTCGTTACGAAATCTCGCAGCACCCACCGTGCGTGAACACAAAATTATAGATAATCATGATGTTCAAAGAACGCGATTTTGCTTCTTTATTCGTGTTCATTCGCGTTCATTTGCGGTTGCTTCTTATCGTTTGCGCAGGCGCCTGCCGGATTCAGGCCTCGCAGGCGGGACTCCCGCCGTTCCAACCTTTGGTCGACGCGGCGGATGAGGGCGCCGTGTTGACACCCGAGCCTGGGACCTATGCGGGACCGCTGGTGGTGGACAAACCGATCACCATCGACGGTCGCGGCCAGGTCACCATCGACGGCGGCGGCAAGGGTACGGTTGTCCTGCTCGATACCGACGGCGCTATCCTCAAGGGCCTGCGCCTGACCAACTCCGGCGACTCCCACAACGACATCGATGCCGGCGTGCAGGTGCGCGGAAGCTTCAACGTGATCAAGGACAATCGGATCGACGACTGCCTGTTCGGTATCGACTTGCAGCAGTCCGATCACAACATCGTGCGGCGCAACCGTATCTCCTCCAAGCCCGTGGATCTGGGTGTGCGCGGAGACGCCATCCGGCTCTGGTACAGCTTCGACAACCGGATTACCGACAATGTCATCCGCGACGCCCGCGACACCGTGGTCTGGTATTCGAAAGACAATCTCATCGCCCGCAACGATGCCCGTAAGGGCCGCTACTCGCTGCACTTCATGTATTCCCGGACCAACCGGGTGGAAGACAACCACTACGAGGACAACACGGTCGGCATCTTCCTCATGTACAGCGATGGGGTCGAGGTCCGAAACAACCTGATCGCCAATGCCACCGGCTCCACCGGCATAGGAATCGGCTTCAAGGAAACCTCCGATGTCACCATCGCGGGCAACCGTGTCCTCTACTGCGCCACCGGCCTCTATCTGGACGTCTCGCCTTACCAGCCGGATACCACCAACCGTTTCATCGACAATCTAATCGCCTACAATGGTGTCGGGGTACGCTGGCTCAACGACTGGCAGGGTAACGTCTTCAAGGGAAACCGCTTCAAGGGCAACATTACCCAGATGGTCGTGGGGGGCGGCAAGAGCGCCAACCGCAACCGCTGGGAGGGCAACTACTGGGACGACTACCAGGGCTTCGACCGCAACGGCGACGGCATCGGCGACACCCCCTATGAGCTCTACGCCTACGCGGACCGGCTCTGGATGGACGTGCCGGCGGCCCAGTTCTTCACGGGCTCGCCCATGCTGGAGGTCATCGACTTCCTGGAACGCCTTGCCCCCTTCAGCCCCCCGGATCTGCTGGTGCGGGACAATAAGCCCCTGAGGTTCGCTGACACCCGAGTCGCCGGCGTGGTCGGAATCGGGGCCGGGCTGGCCGGCGCGGGGGTTAAAGACGAGGGGGAAAGCGACAAAGCCGAGGCCAAAAGCGTGCCGTCAGCGGATGAGTTCGACGCCTATGAGGCCCTGCGGCGTTCTCTCGGGCGGGATTGATCGGCACCATGACCGAACAGACCAAACCCAAGCCTCCACACAAACGACCGGCCCAGTCCCCCAAACGCCGCGAGCAAAGCCGGCGTGAATTCCTGCGCACCTCCGTGCTTGCCGTCGGATTCAGCACCGCCTCGCTGACAGCTTTAATCCCCCTCGCGGGCAACGCCAACGCACGTTTGCGCCCGCCGGGCGCACTCAAGGACCGGCTTGCGGAGAAAGCGTTTTTAGCCTCCTGCATCAAGTGCGGCCAGTGCGTCCAGGTCTGTCCGGTTGAGGCTATCAAGCTCGCCGATCTCCTCGATGGTATAGGGGTGGGTACACCCTACCTCGACGCCCGCGCTCAGGCCTGTGACTTCTCCTGCGATGGGCTCCAGTGCGTGCTCGCCTGCCCCACGGGCGCATTGACCCACGAGATCGACTATCCCGCACAGGCGCGCATGGGATTCGCGCGTTTGGCTCGACCCGCGGCCTGTCTGGCGGCCCAGGGCAAGGGCTTCAAGGGCCAGGCGCGGGGGCCGGATTTCTCCGGCAAGCTGCGCTACGAAGCGATAGACCGCTGGACCCCCATCCCCGTTGCGGCGCACCCATACGATCTCGAGCGCTGCGACCTTTGTGTGCGCCAGTGCCCCATCGAGATCCGCATCGCCCAGTGCGAGGCCGGAACGCCGCCGTCGGGGGACCCGAATCAATGCCCCCCACGCCACGCGATCCGCCTGGTACCCGAGGGAAAGGGAGCCGTCCCGAGCGTGGAGGACGGGTGCGTCGGCTGCGGCGTGTGCGAGATGATCTGCCCGCCCGAGCCCGCCGCCATTGTGGTGGACATCAATGAGACAGCGGATTTCTCTTGACCTTCTTCACTCAGCGAAGCCGTAATCGTGATCGCAGTCGTGATCGTGATCGAAAAGGCCAAATTTCACAATGAGCTTCAGCCATCAGAAATTGGATGTTTATCGGCTTTCGTTGGAATACATCCGCTGGGTGTATGCTCGTACCGATGATCTGACGGGAATCCATCGGCATGCACGCGACCAATTACTGCGAGCATCCCAGTCGATTCCACTCAATGTTGCCGAAGGAAATGGGAAATTCACTGCACCGGACCAAGGGCGCTATTTCGGCATTGCATGTGGTTCGACCCTGGAATGCGCAGCAATTCAGGATGTACTTCTAAGTTGGGGGAGCCATTAGTCAGGAAGACTATTATGAAGGAGAAGCATTGCTCCTTAGGATCGTGGCCATGCTGACGAAGATGGCACTGCGATTAGGTTCGGTTCGGGAGGTGCCCGCAATCTACGATACATCTTGCTGCGATCACGAGGAAAGGGAACCGAGCGAATCATGAGCTACATCGTCGAATCCCTGCACCAACTGATCGGTATGCGGCCGTCGAAACCCTCGCCGGACGAGCGTCTGCCCGAGGTGGTTGCGGTCTATGCCGAAAAGCGCAAGGAAAAGCTGACCAAGGCGAAGCTGCGCGAGGCGGAGCAAGCAAGGGCACTTGCCCATGATCGGCACAAATGGCGAAATCGCCGCTGGATCACCTTGATCGTCATCAATCTACTGTTCGTTGTCTCCTATTATTTCGATGTCCAGTTGGTGGAAGGTGCACTGACCGCCTCCCGCTTCGTCGGATTTCACATGGCGGACCTGAACTCCGCGCTGCAAGTCATGCTGGCCTACAAGCACCTGGTGCTGAATCTGGTCATCGGCACTGTCACCGTGTTTGTCCTCTGGCTGCTCCTGGGCGGCCGCACCTTCTGTTCCTGGGTGTGCCCTTACCACTTGATCGCCGAATGGGCCGAGGCGCTCCATCTCAAACTGGCGGAGAAAAAACTGGTCCGGGATATGCGGTTCCACCGTGGTGTACGCATCTTCCTCTACGTCATCTTCGCGTTGCTCGCCCTGCTCACCGGTTACACGGTATTCGAGACCATTTCCCCAACGGGAATATTGAGCCGCGCGCTGATCTATGGTCCGGGCATCGCCCTGCTTTGGGTCCTGGCCCTGCTGGCCTTCGAGGTGCTGGTTTCCCGCCGCGCCTGGTGCCGCTACGTCTGCCCCATCGGCATCACCTACGGACTGGTAGGGACCTTGTCGCCGTTACGGGTACAGTACAACATGCAGCGCTGTCACCATGAGGGGGACTGCCGCAAGATCTGCATGGTGCCGCATGTCCTGGATGTGACCATCCGTGGCCGGGCGAAGACGCTTGATACCGACATCGGCGCCGACTGCACCCGTTGCGGCCTCTGCGTCGATATCTGCCCGACCGGCTCCCTGAGCTTCAAGATCAAGGGACTGGACAAATCGCTGTGAGATTCCCTTACGACCGTTCTGCTTTGGGGAAAGTTCGTGGGTAGGCACGGTGCAGGTTATGCCACAATGCCATTAAGTTAGCTGCCGGCCGCTGGTCGTGGTAGGTCGGGTTAGGCGCGTGCTTCGGTGTTCGGTTGGGTCACAGGATTGGCGCGCGCCGTAACCCGACAGACGATGATGGGAGCCAGCCTGGGATGTCGGGTTACGGCGCGTTCAGCCTCGGTTGTCCACCATCACCTAATGACCTACCACAAAGGCGCAACAATGGCATTGGGTTATGCCACCGTTATGTTCAAATTGAGTAAATACAGTAAACTCATAACGAGGAGAGAATAGGGGACAGACCCTGAGGTATCCCCCTTTTTCCCGTAAGTCAGACAGGCTCCCAGGTGCGTTGATGGAGATATTCATGAATTTGAAAAAGAAGCAATAGCTGTGGTATATAAGGCGTTTCGCCGTACTTAAACACGGCGATTCGCCGTCTACTACCTGTTAGGTGGTGAACCGGCTAAAGGTTGCTGCATTCTAAGAATCTTCGAGGAAGTGCGAGCCAACAAAGAGAGGTACATATGCTTGTCGAAGCAAAAAAAGTTAAAGATGGATTTTTTATTCCCATGCTTGACCAACTAAAAAATATTCAGAAGGAATATGTATTGATGAATATTGAATTGGTCGATACTAAAGTGGAGGATTTGGAGAAAAAGCACGGAAAGGGATATTTGAAGTACCCTGTAACACCAGGAGAATTTAGCGACTTAGAAAATGAACAAGTATGGTGCGATAATGAAGCGTGGTGAAGTCAGATGGTATAAATTTCAAAGTCCAGATAAAAAAAGACCTGTTGTTATACTCACAAGAGATTCTGCTATTGAGTTTCTTGGCGAAATAACTGTAGCTCCTGTAACTTCAACGATACGAGATATTCCGTCAGAAGTTATTTTAAACAGAAAAGATGGGATGAAAAATAATTGCGCTATAAATCTCGATCATATTCAAACAGTGTCAAAGGCCAAGATCGGCTCATTTATCACAAAATTAAGTTTAATCAAAATGAAACAGCTTCAGGCAGCACTTGATTTTGCTTTAGGATTTGATCGTTAAAGCCGGAGTAGAAAAGTAGGAAAGGGGCCAGGCTCAATTAAGTTTCTAGCCAATGAAAAAGTCGCCTAACACGCCCATCAAGCTGACGCCATACTGCGCATCGAGTTCAACTCAATCCTGAAACATTTTCATGGCGCAGTATGGCTCGGCTTATGGGGGACGTTAGGCGTTCTACGTCTGGCGGCTAACTTGTATTCTTCAACCAGGCATTAAAGAGACGAAGGGATTATCATAAGAGAATGAAAACCTCCCTTGAACACCTTCCTGAGCAAAAACAGCAGGAATTACAAAGAGCTATCGAGATCATTCGAGAAGAAATCGATCTCGATATGCTCATTTTATTTGGCAGCTATGCCCGTGGTGACTGGGTAGAAGATCTTGACCCAGAAACGCTTCTCTATCGCTATCAAAGCGATTTTGATCTTCTTGTTATTACCGAAACACCTCGCCAAGCCAGCAAAATTGAGCAAAATAATCAACTTGCTCAACGTTTGATCAAAACTATCCACCGAACTCCAATCAGCTTGATTGCCGAAGATATCCAGTTCGTAAATCGGCGACTGAGGAAAAGCCAATATTTTTATATTGATATTGTGCGAGAAGGTATTCTTTTGCATGACTCAGGGAAATTTGAGCTTGCAGAGCCTATTGAGATACTCATTTCAGAAAGAAGGAAGTTGGCTGAGGCTGACTTTGAATATTGGTATGGAAAAGCGTGTAGGCTCGAAAAAATATACAACTTCTGTATCAATGAGGAAGATTATAATGAGGCTGCGTTCAATCTACACCAAATGGTAGAAAGGCTTTATGGTGCAATATTGCTAGTTTTTACCCGTTACAAGCCAAGCACGCACGATATTGAAAAACTAGGCCAACGTGTCGCCAGTATTGATCCTCGCTTCTTGTCAGTGTTCCCCAAAGCTGCTGAAAAAGAAAAAGAACTTTTCAAGTTGTTGCGTAAGGCTTACGTAGACGCTCGCTATAAACCCAGCTACTCAATTACAAATGAGCAATTGAAATGGCTGGCTGGGCGCGTAAGTCAACTGAAAGAGCTAACCAAAAATCTGTGCAAAGAGAAAATTGAAAGCTTTAGCTAGCCCCAAAAAAAGCCCGCATAGGTTGGGGTGAGGAACGAACCCCAACATCTTTGGCTCAATACAACAATCTGTTGGGGTTCGCAAGCTCACCCCAACCTACCGGGTTTTGATTGCGGAAAATTTGTCCTTGATATGGGGTCCATATCAACTTCATATTTTTGACAGCCAAAGCTGGTACAATTCTAATCTATCCGTCAACTTCCTGTTTTTTATCATGATACGACTAAAACACCGGCAGTGGTTCCTAGGTTTAGCCGTCCTCGCTCCAGCTGTGGCTATAACCGTGTCCACTGGCATGGGGCAAACGAAGCGTCCATCCGATCATGCGTATGGCAGAGAAGCCTACATGATTCTTGTGTGCATGGGTAATTTACTCAGGCGAGCCGAAAAAACAAATGAGCAAACGGATTTTGACTACAAAAATCTGTCTAAAATTTTCGACCAACAGGCTTGGATTGTAGTGGAGAACTCAAATCTATCTCCAGAAGAAATCGAACGTCTGTACAATGATGCTGTGACAACGGCTCGCAGTTCTACATATTTTGCGGACTGCATCCAAGAGGTGGTTTTTGGCAACTAGGCAGCTTTACAGGGGACTGGTTTATGATTGCATCTCGACCTTCTTTTGAAGTGATGCAGAAGGCTTATCCAAAAGGCACTGCTGCCGAAGTCAAGAAATTAATCGGCGGTAAGGTGGATGCAGCGTGGATCACTAATACGTGTGTTATCCGGCTTTCACGAGCCTTAAATTACTCCGGTGCACAACATAAAATTCGCCGTACGCCTACGATGAACACAATAACCGGTTCCGATGCCGTAGCGGTCTGGTGCCAATTGGGCTCGGAAAAGGGGCCAGGCTCAATTGATGGATCGCTTTTCATAGCTCATTCGCCTAACATTCGGTTGCAAGCGACCCAATACCACGGTCCGGCTCCTCAGCAACTTTCAAGCTCAGTGCCACGCGGCATTGGGCGCCTGAGCCAAGCCGTTAGGCAAAACAATAAGATATGAACGCATGAAGCAGAAAATAATCTCATCGGCTAACAAGAAAATACTTTTCTTGCCACATGCAATTAAACAGATGTCTCGCCCAGATAGGATAATTACTGATGGAGAAGTAAGAGACGCAGTATTATACGGCGAAATTATTGAAGAATACCCCGAAGATAGAAGAGGCGAAAGCTGCTTGATTTATCATGCCAAACATAATCGCGCCATCCATGTTGTTTGTGCGCTAAAAACTGAATATTTGGCTATAATTACAGCATACTTACCAGCACCTGACCAATGGTCGGCCAATTTTAAATCTCGGAGGTAGAATATGGAATGCTTTCATTGTAAAGGCAGAATGGTCAAAGGAAATGCGCCATTTAACGTTGATCGAAACGGTTACCATATTTCATGGGAGTCGATCCCCGCGTGGGTGTGTACCCAATGTGGAGAAGCTCTGTTTGAAGAAAATGAAGTACATCACATTCAAAAGGCACTACAGAAAATTGATGATGAAACAATGGCTTTGACTGCAAATGTAGCTTAGGGTCTAGATAACTTTAGCCTCTGCAACCGCATGCTAAGGTTATGTGGCTCGTTCCCACGCTCCAGCGTGGGAATGCCGTTGTGGCCGCTCCAGCGGCCAAGGTTTCATGACGCTGGAGCGTCTGGATTTGCTCCCACGCTGGAGCGTGGGAGCCAGAGGCTGATTTGTGGGGATACTTCAGGGTCTGTCCCCGATATTCCGATATAGAGAATGAAAACCTCCCTTGAACACCTTCCTGAACAAAAACAGCAGGAATTACAAAGAGCTATCGAGATCATTCGAGAAGAAATTGATCTCGATATGCTCATTTTATTTGGTAGTTATGCCCGTGGTGACTGGGTAGAAGATCTTGACCTGGAAACGCTCCTCTATCGCTATCAAAGTGATTTTGATCTTCTTATTATTACCGAAACACCCCGTCAAGCCAGTAAAATCGAGCAAAATAGTCAACTTATTCAGCGTTTAACTAAAACCATTCACCGAACCCCTGTCAGCCTAATTGCAGAAGATATTCGGTTTATCAACCGCCGACTGAGAAAAAGTCAGTACTTTTATATTGATATTTTATGTGAAGGCATTCTTCTGTACGACTCAGGGAAATTTGAATTGGCAGAGCCAAATGAGATCACTGGGCTGGAGCGCAAAAAACTAGCGGAAGAAGATTTTGGGTATTGGTACAATAGTGCAGTTGAATACTTTATTGATTTTGAGTCCCCATACAATCGCGGCAACTACAAAAATGCAGCGTTTCTTTTGCATCAAGTAACAGAGAGGCTTTACGGTACTATATTGCTTGTATTTACTCGCTATAAACCAAGTACTCATGATTTAGAAAAGCTAGTTCAAAGAGTGGCAAGCATCGAGCCAAAATTTTTGTCCGTTTTTCCTAAAGCTACGGAAGAGGAGAAAGAGCGGTTTAAATTGTTGCGTAAAGCTTATGTGGATGCACGTTACAAACCAAGTTATACGATTACAAAAGAGCAGCTTGATTGGCTAGCTGAGCGTGTAAATCACCTGAAAGAATTAACGGAAGAACTGTGCAGGGAGAAAATTGAGAGTTTTAGCTAATCAAGCAAGGTATAACCGGGAAAAGGGGCCAGGCTCAATTGACGGGTCGTTTTTCACACCTCATTCGCCTAACATTCGGCTACAAGCAACCCAATACCACGGTCCGGCTCCTCGGTAATTTTCAAGCTCAGTGCCACGCGGCATTGGGCGCCTGAGCCAAGCCATTAGGGCATTTACCACAGCAAATATTGTCCGATTTCGAGTTCGTAGGATGGAATTTGAGTGGGATGAGCAGAAGGCGATAGCAAATCGCAAAAAACACGGTGTTACCTTCGAAGAAGCTAGCACCGTCTTCCGAGATCCACTTGCTACTACGGGCGCTGACCCCGACCATTCGCTTGGCGAACAACGTTGGGTGACATTTGGAATATCTGATCGTGGACGTTTGTTGGTCGTCGCACACGCTGAACGGCTTGATTGCATTCGGATTATCAGTGCCCGTCCCGCAACTAAGACTGAGCAGAAGATCTATGAAAGAGCATAATGACACAGATGAACTTCGCGATGAGTATACCCTTGATGACTTCCCAGACGGCTTAGAACGAGGTAAGTATGTTGCTCGGATGGCTGAAGGATCGAATATTATCCGCCTCGACTCGGATGTTGCACACGTATTTCCGGACAGTGCGTCAGTTAACGAGGCTCTCCGCTCGCTACTTGCAATTGCTGAACAGACATCTGCCCTAACAAAAAGCTCCAGCGGACGCTCGTGAGCTCGCGCCGCTGAGCTTACCGTTAGCCGTCAAGAATTATCTGAAGTTGCTTTATGAGTAAAAGGGTATAAGTTTTACTCATGATTAAGTTTGAATTCGATGAAAGCAAGGGTAGGCCTAATCTCGAAAAGCATGGGATTGATTTCTATACAGCCCAAGAGTTGTGGAATGATCCTGATCTGATCGAGATCCCTGCAAATACGAGTGATGAGCCCAATGCCATTAAGTTAGTTGCTGACCGCCTATCGTGGTCGATCAGGATGCGGAAGAGAAAACGACAAAGCGCGCGAATCGGCGTGAAAAAGATCCCTCCCTTCGGTTCGGGATGACAATTTCGTGAGGATTCGCGTGATTCGTCGTTTCTCCTCTTGTTTGTCGACCGGTAACGCTTAACTTAATGGCATTGGTGATGAGCCTAGGTATTTGGTTATCGGTGTACTCAATGGAAAACATTGGTCCAGGAGTAATAACTTATCGAGGTACAAATATCAGGGTCATTTCGGTTAGGCGTTCACGCAAAGCGGAGGTAAATCTGTATGAATGCGCATGAATTTGATGCCAAATTTGAGAGTGACAATGACATTCTAGGTGATCTGGATTTGTCCGAAGCCGAGCGACCAATGCAAAAACAAAAGCGTGTTAATGTCGACTTTCCAGCATGGATGCTTGAGTCACTGGATAAAGAGGCCAATGGAGGATATGGATCTGATTATATCTCCAAGCCATGGAAAACTAGTGGTTAATCCGGAAAACCCGAATTTTCCTCATGCACTTGTTAAATGATTTGCCTATTTAACGAGAATTTGCGGAAAATATGGGCTGATTTACCGCTTTCGCAGCCGATTCATCCTAAGTCCGACAGGCTCCTGGGTTCGGGGAAAAGGCAAGATGAAATATGAAAGATCTAATTGTAGAAGAAGTACGTCATAATCCGTGACGAACATTCCAGGCAGTTTAATTATGATTTAGATGCCATTTGTGAGGATTTTAAAGCACATCAAGTTAAGGCAAGCAGTAGATTGGTTCGTCTAAAACCAAAAGCAGCTAACAAGCACCTGCAGCCGACCGCTACGGTCGCTACCGCTCCCTCCACGTCGGCTGGGGTGTGACGTTAGCTCAGGCAGCCAGATCGATGACTATTCCAACAAAGGATCAAAAGAAACTGTGGGGGCTGGCCGCCGGAAGATGTTCCAAACCGGGATGCGGCGAAGGATGCATAAGATTTCTTGACGAGGGAGGGACTACAGTGATCGGTGAAATGGCTCATATAATCGCACAACAACCTGATGGGCCTAGAGGACAACCGGGCGGCGGTGAAGATAGTTATGAAAACTTGATATTACTTTGCCCTACGCATCACACAGAAATCGATAAGGCACCGGAAGGAATTTTTTCCGTAGAAGAATTGAAACGATGGAAATGGGAACATGAAAACAGGATATCAAGATCTTTTCTGAGCCCGGTATTCGATTCAAAGAAAGAAATGGGGCTAAAAATTAAGCGCTTACTCATTCAGAATCACCGCATCTGGAAAAACTCTGGACCTGAAAGTCAGGAAGCCGCCTCCAATCCGTTGAGTAGCCACGTAGAAATATGGAACTTGAGGAAACTAGATACGATCGTACCGAACAACAGAAAAGTGATAAATATTATTAACAACAACGAGTACCTGATAGACGTAAACGATTTGGATGCTTGTTATCACTTTGTTGAGCATGCGGAAGGATTCGAAAGAAACTGTTATAAACGCACCGAAGGAGTGCTACGCTTTCCTGTTGAGTTTGAGAGAGTTATTGACAATTATGTCCAAGTTTAACGATTGGGGCGTTTCTTATAGTACAATAACGTTCGTAGAAAGAGCGTTGCACGATCATAACAGAGTCGCTGGCTATTTTCGAGATAAAGATATCCTGTTCAATATTAAACACGTTGACGGGCACACGATACAAATGTTGCTAGTTAACGAATATTGCCTCGGTATCGCAGCCATACATCGTGCCAGGAGCGAGTTTCCGGAAGCAGAGTATATTGTTACTTGCGCCAACTGGAACGGTTACACAAGAGACGCGAAGCAGTACGGTAGGGATAATGACATAGGTATCTTCAACATTGGAGAGTTCTTCGGAGCATTATACTGGACCAATCACAAAGATTATTATAAGAAAGACGATGACGGAAATCCAGTTTATGCATACAAAGTTGCCTAAAAATACGAAGGTTTACATTTTCGGTTCCTGGCTTACATCCGAAAATCCCTCTGATCTTGACGTTTTGGTGGTTTACGACCCAATGCACTGCAATCCTTCGGATGCGTATTTAAGATTGAATCCGCTGCTTAGGGATTTAGTAAAGCTTACCGGCCTAAGAGTTCACCCTACAATGCTGACTTATTCGGAACAAGAAGAAACTGGTTTTGTTGCGGAAGTTGATGCAATGGCGCTTGAAAGCTTGCTGGAGCTAACATGCGCATCCAGCGGACGCACCAAAGGCGCGCGCCGCTAATGCTTGACGTTAGCCGCCAGAAGTTTTGAGTGTTGACAATGCGGTGCAATACAGGGAAGTTCGGTAGCTTTCGGGAAAGGTCGTTTGGGCGTTGTAAGGTGGCCCCGGTCACGCCTGGCACTGTAATCATTCAGCTCCCCACTGTTTTTACCATCCATGGCACTGGATTCCAGCAATCCCTGCCGGAATGGCGGACTTCCACTTCACTGTCGTTCCGGGTCGATGCCATTAAGTTAGTTGTGGGCCGCTTGTCGTGGTGGATCGGAATACGAAAGAGAAAACGACGAAGCGCGTGAATCGGCGTGAAAAAGATCCCTCCCTTCGGTTCGGGATGACAATTTCGTGAGGATTCGCGTGATTCGTCGTTTCTCCTCTTGTTTGTCGACCGGTAACGCTTAACTTAATGGCATCGCGTTCCGGGTGGGAGATACCGGATTAAGTTGCCAAGGATGGCAAGTCGATTTATCCCATCGGCTCTGTACCTGCAATTTCAAGCGAAATGATGTACTGGTAGAAATGATCCGACTCGAAAAGGTCGTCAAGCGATTTCAGCGACAGGAAGTCCTTAAAGGCATCGACCTGGAGATCGCGCGCGGACACCGAGTTGCGCTCGTCGGTTCCAACGGTGCCGGCAAGACGACGCTTATCCGGTGCCTCCTCGGGGAATACAAGTGTCAGGGTGGGATATCCGTGGACGGGCTCGATCCGCGGATGCATCGGCGCGAGGTCCTTTCCAAGGTCGGCTTTGTGCCCCAGCTCCCGCCGCCCCTGCGGATGCCGGTCGGCCAGCTGGTTTCGTTTGCCGCGGGCGTATGCGACGTCGAGCCGCAACGCATTGAAATGGTAGCTGAGCGTCTGGGGCTCGACCTGGGCCGATTCCGCCGCCACCCCTTTGTCAAGCTCTCCGGCGGGCAGAAGCAGAAGCTCTTGATCAGCATAGCCTTGGGGCGGGACACAGAACTCCTGGTTCTGGACGAGCCTGCGGCCAACCTCGACCCGGAGGCGCGCCGCATCTTCTTCGAGCTCCTCGCCGAACGCCGGGACACCGCTGCGATGCTGATATCCAGCCATCGTCTCGACGAGGTCGCAGCACTGGTCAACCGGGTGATCGAGCTGGACCAAGGCGTTGTCGTGCTCGACGACCGGGTGGCGGATCTAGCGGATCTGACCAGCCGCCTGGGCTGTCGTCTGGTATTGACACGGGTGGACGACGCCTTCGGGCGGGCCATTCGCTCCTGGGGGTTTCGCACTTCGGATGGCGGTCGCACCTGGGAGGGCGTGGTACCAGGCCCGGATCGGTTGCGCTTTCTCGGCATGCTCTCGCGTTACGCGGCCTTGCTTGCAAGCATCGGCATGGATGAGCTCCCACAACCCGTCCCGGCGGAGGTGCGCTGTGCGTGATCCTCAATTCGCTGCTCGGGGCTCCCCGGCGCGGACGCTCACCGCAACGCTTGCGTTGTCCTGCCTTGCCATGCTGGCGGGTTGTGGCGGCGAACCGGCTACCGGACCTGTCGCGGTGAAGTGGGACCGGGTTGCTTGCGAGCGTTGCCGCATGGTGCTATCCGATCGGCACCATGGGGCTCAGGTGCGGGTAAAGGATTTGAACGGGAAATCCGAGGTGTTCTTCTTCGATGATATCGGTTGTGCTGTCATCTGGTTGGATGACAAACCCTGGCGTGATGACCCTCAGGTGGAAATTTGGGTCAGCGACTGGCGCAGCGGTGAGTGGATAGACGCACGCGCCGCCAGCTATCTGAGCGGCCAGGAAACCCCGATGCAATATAGCCTGGGCGCCCAATCGGAGCCGGCGGAAGCTGCCCTCGACTATGCGGCCGCCAAGGCCCACATCTTCGCTGTGGAGCGTCGCTTCAACAGACACGGCGGCAGCCTCGATACCGGCGCCGACCTTCACAGGCGTAAATGAGAAGCTTTCTTCTTACCGTCCATACGGACATCCTCGAATCGTTGCGGGCCAAGTGGTTCCTGGCCTACAGCCTGATCTTCGGCTCTCTGGTGGCCCTGCTGTTCGTGTTCGGGCTGACCGAATCGCGCATCATGGGTTTTACCGGGCTGTCTCGCCTGATGGTGACTTACATCCAGCTCGCCATGGCCATCTTGCCCCTGTTCGTTCTGCTTACCACCGTGCGCTCTGTCGCCGGAGACCGGGAGGCGGCGGTCTACGAGTACCTGCTCTCGCTGCCCATCGGGCTTGCACCTTGGTTCTGGGGAAAACTCGCCGGGCGATTTCTGATCGTCTTCCTACCCGTCTTCCTGGCCATGCTCGGCGCCGTCG
The DNA here is from genome assembly GCF_004359955.1 of Candidatus Thiosymbion oneisti. Taxonomy (NCBI): domain Bacteria; kingdom Pseudomonadati; phylum Pseudomonadota; class Gammaproteobacteria; order Chromatiales; family Chromatiaceae; genus Candidatus Thiosymbion; species Candidatus Thiosymbion oneisti. The sequence goes on along the minus strand of NZ_SMSC01000009.1, from coordinate 110,973 downwards.
TCTGGGGTGTGCTCAAGGGCGCGGATGTCCCTTGGGTGCTTTTTATCTACTACACAGGTCTGTTGATGGCGTTGGCTTGGTGCTTTCTTGGGATCGGGATGCTGCTCTCGACCTTGTCGCGTTCAGCGGACGTTGCTCAGGCCTCGGCCTTCGTGATCTGGCTCACCCTGCTCCTCTTCCTCGACCTCATCCTGCTCGGCATCATGATCCGCGACTATCTCCCACCGGAGAGCGCGGTGGCCATTGCACTCGCCAATCCCCTACAAGTCTTTCGAACCGCGGCGATGCTGCTGCTCGACCGGCAGCTCGTTATGCTGGGTCCATCGGCTTACGTGATCCTGGACGCCTTCGGCGAAGTCGGTTACATCGCCTATGCGCTGCTCTACCCGACGCTGCTGGGGACTCTCTGCGCCGTCGGCGGCTACCTGATATTCAGAAGGAGCGATCTGCCATGACAAAACATCAGTCGTCTACTGTGGACAGATAGGCGAATATGTCGCGTAGCTCCTCGCGGGTGAATTCGCCCAGCAGCTCGTCCTCGGGCTCCGACTCGTCGTGGATACGCAGCTTCGCGACATACTTGTCGACCTGGCGCCAAAGGTATTGGGTGTATTGCCCGGCGAGCATGGGGACGCCGTCATCCTCATCGCCCCACCCATCACGACCGTGGCAGGAACCGCACTCGCGCCGGTAGCGCTTCTTCCCCGCTTGCACATCCCCCTCGGCTCGAGGGATCTGCACCACCCGCTGGGTGGCCAGTAGCCGCTGGTAGGCGTTGAAATCGGGTGCTGACTCGTCGACCGGCGGCAGCTTGTGGGGCAGCTCGATCGCGGCAAGATACGCGGAAATGTCTAGGATATCCGGGTCGGGCATCTGTCGGTGATCCACATACTCGACCATCGCCAGGTTTTTGCGTGACCTGTCCCGGAACAGTACCAGCTGCCTGGCGATGAAGGAGGCCGGGAGACCCGCCAGCCGCGGGTACTCTCCCTCCTTTCCGCCCTGGCCCGCCTCCCCATGGCAGCCGGCGCAGACTTCGTTGATCTCCTCTCCGTTTCGAAGATCCGCAGCGTCGAATGAGAAATCGGCTCCAAAAGCTCCAACCGTCCCGAGCAAGAGAAGGGAGACCCAGACGTACCTGCATAGTCCGCGTATCCCGCTGCCGAAGCCCGGTCGTCCCGGTCCGGGTGGTTCAAAACACCGCTGGTTCGGAACCGCGAAATGCATCGTTACTTGTCAGGTCTCGTCCGTACATACCATGGGATAGGCCGGATCAAACGCTCGCTGGTACACTTCCAACACCGCTTCCAGCTGGCATATGAACGCCGCGTTCTATTGCGCGGGAATACACCACATCCGCTTCTGCCGAGGAATCAGTTTAGCATCCTAACCTTATGGAAGAGCACGTCGGAACCCTTTGGCATCGGGTCATCACCCACATCGCCGACCGCCGCCATCCCGAGGCTGCGGTGCGGCTCGGTGACGTGGCGCAAACGGTCGGCATCCTCTTTCGTGCCCTCGGGGGCGATGGCGGGCTCGAAGTCTGTGCCGCGGATGCGATCGCCCACGGTGCCCGGCGGCGATTCCTGGAACGCTTGGCGGGCGCCGGCGAGAAGGTCGAGCTCGCCTGGCGGGACGAGCGGTCTCTACGGTTGCCTTCCGTCATCGACTACTTTGCGCAACCCCGGCTCAACCGGGATCTCTATTTGTGGCTGGCCGCGCTGGCGGTCAACCAGGCCCCGGAAGGGCAGGAGTGGCTCGTCGCCGGCCAATGGATGACTCGCCGGACGCTTGCCCGGTTCCCAGGGCTGAGGCCCCGCTATCGTCGCTTGGTCGATGCCCACCTGGCCCTGCGCCCCGACCCTTTGCGCCTCCCGGCCGTCGAGGCCGAGCGCGAGCGATCAATCCACGTGGCCCTGACCGATCCGGGCAGCGTTGCCGAGCTGCCCCCAGGCAAGCGCCCCCCCTTGCCCGTGCCTCTGTGGCTGCACCCTGACCCACCGTCTCCGGGCGGCAGCGAGAAACGCAGCGACCTGGAGCAGCAACCGTCCCCAGGGAAGCGGCGGGCCGAGGACCTCGGCGAGCGCCGGCGGCGGCGTGCCGAGCGCGCCCGGATGCCGGATAGGGACCAGGGTCTGGTTACCATCCGGATGGAGAATATCCTTACTTGGGGCGAGTACGTGAAGGTCGACCGCGGCACGGACGAGGAGGACGATTTGGACCGAGCGCGTGCCGCCGCTGCCGACATGGACCGGATCGCCGTCGCGCAGGACCGCAAGGTCTCCGGGGCTCGGCTCAGGTTCGATCTGGACCTGCCTGCCGAGGCGGAGGATGATCTGGTGCTCGACGAGGGCATCTTGCTACCGGAGTGGGATTGGAAGCACCGCCGCTTGCAAGCGAACCATTGCCGCATCGTCGAGATGTTGGCCTTTGATGCCGCGCCCTGCCCACTTCCCGCTCGGCTTATCCGGACCGCCAAGCGCCTGCGCAACCAGTTCCAGGCCCTGGCACCGGCGCGGGTCTGGCACCGCGGCCAACCGGATGGGCAGGAGGTGGATCTGGACGCCTATCTTCGCTTCGCCGCCGACCGCCGCGCCGGCGGCGGCACCGCTGCGGATGCGCTCTATCGTGAGCTGCGCAGCGGCGCGCGCGATCTCGCCTGCCTGCTGCTGGCCGACCTCTCGCTGTCGACGGACACCTGGATCGACGACCGGGCCCGGGTCATCGACGTCATCCGCGACAGCTTGTTCCTGTTTGCCGAGAGCCTGGCGGCGACCGGCGACCGTTTCGGTATGCTCGGCTTTTCCTCGCGCCGGCGCGATCCGGTGCGGGTACACAAACTCAAGGGATTCGACGAGACCTACGGGGCGGCGGTGCGGGGGCGCATCGGTGCCGTGAAGCCCGGCTACTACACGCGCATGGGGGCGGCGCTCCGGTACGGCACCAAGCTGCTCACAAACCAGCCGGCGGGGCGCCGCCTGCTGCTGCTGCTTTCCGACGGCAAGCCCAACGATCTCGACCAGTACGAGGGCCGCTACGGAGTCGAGGACACGCGCCATGCGGTCCGGGAGGCGCGCCGTCTCGGCCTCACCCCATTCTGTGTAACCATCGACGAGCGCGGCAACGACTACCTGCCCCATCTGTTCGGGAGCGGGGGTTATGTCGTTATTCGCCGGCCTTCGGAGCTGCCCTTGCGGCTGCCGCTCCTGTACGCGCGTCTTACCGCCTGAGGCCGATGGATGAATGCCTTCCGGCCGACAAGGTCTTAGAGGCTGTCTAATACCCGCAGAGGACCCTACTTGACAGCCCAACCTACCTTGCTGACTTACCGCCGCTCTCTGGTCGTGATCCCCAACGAACGCAGCTTCCGGTACAGGTGCGTGCGTTCCATGCCGGCCTCCTTAGCCAGCTTGCTGACGTTACCGTCGTGCTTTGCCAGCTGGTATTCCAGATAGCGCTTCTCGAACTGCTCGCGTGCCTGCCGCAACGGCTGCTCGAAGGGGACCTTATCGCCCGCCGGCTCGGGGGGAACGGGCTGGGTCGATCCGAGCGCGGTTTCGACTTCGTCCTGGGTGATTTCGTCCCCGGCCCCCAGGATCAATACCCGCTGTACCAGGTTCTTGAGCTCGCGGACGTTTCCCGGCCAATTGTAGTTACGCATGAAATTCTGGGCCCCGACGCTGAACCGGCGGTAGGGTAGCTTCTCATGGGTAGCGAAATAGTCCACGTAGTAGCTCAGCAGCTCGGGGACGTCTTCCGTGTGCTCACGCAGCGGCAAGATGTGCAGGGGCACCACGTTCAGATGGTAGAAGAGGTCCTCGCGGAAACGCCCACCGCGCACCTCTTTCTCCAACTCGTGCTGGGTGGCGGCGACGATGCGCACGTCGATTTGCACCGGCTCGGAGCCCCCGACCCGGAGGAAGGAGCCGGTATCCAGGGCGCCCAAAAGCTGGCCCTGGACCTGGCGGTCCATGTCCGCTACCTCTTCGAGCAGCAGGGTGCCGCCGGCGGCCTGTTCCAGGCTGCCGTAGTGGATGTGTCCGTTCTCCTCGGTCCCGAACAGCTCCCGCGCGGCGTTGTTGCGGGCAATGGCGGAGACCCCCAGCGCCACGAAGGGGCGGTTCTTGCGCGTACTCTGGGCATGGAGATAGCGGGCGAAGGTCTCGCGTCCGCTGCCCGCCTCGCCGGTGATCAGCACCCAGGTGTCGTGTTGGGCGATGCGCCTGACTTGCTCACGCAGTCGTTGCATGGCAGTGCTGTGGCCCACCGGCTCGTGGGTGACGGTGGTGCGTCGCTTCAGGCCTGCGTACTCCTTCCGCAGCTTGTCCGCCTCCAGGGCACGTTCCACCGTCAGCAGGAGCTTGGCCATGGAAAGGGGCTTTTCAAGGAAGTCGTAGGCGCCGAGGCGGGTGGCCTCGACTGCGGTCTCCACCGTTCCATGACCGGACATCATAACCACCGGACAGGGCAGACCATCGTCTTGCGCCCACTCCTTGAGGAGGCTGATGCCGTCGTGGTCCGGCATCCAGATGTCGAGCAGCATGAGATCGGGCCGGCGGTCGCGCAGGGCATGGCGTGCCGCCGCGCCGTTTTCGGCGCAGGTAACGGCATAGTCTTCGTCTTCCAGGATCTCCTGAACCAGGGTTCGGATATCCGGCTCGTCGTCTACTACCAGGATATGTGGTGAGCTCATGCCTTCCTAAGTCCTTGTCGATCAAGTATCAATGGTATCCGCGGTGCTTGGCGAGCCGGAACGGCCGGCCTCGGCCTGCCAGCGGGGAAGCCGTGCCGTGAGGCGGGCCCCGGCGTCCGCGTTCTCCACCCAGATGATACCGCCATGTTCTTCGATAATCTTCTTGACGATGGCCAGTCCCAGGCCGGTCCCTTTCGCCTTGGTGGTGACATAGGGATCGAAGATGGTGCCCAGCAGCGTCTCATCGATGCCTCCCCCGTTGTCCTGGACCCATAATTCGACGCAGCGCTGTTCGGCGTGCTCGACCTGGGATGTGGCGACCAGGATGCGAGGTTCGGCACTGTCCTCCACGGCCTCCTGGGCATTCTTCACCAGGTTGTGAATGACCTGGCGTAGGCGCCGTGGATCGCCCATGATCCGGGCGCCCGGTGCCTGTAGTCTCAGCTCCAGGTGTCTGCCGGAGCCGGGATCGCAGTAAAGGTCCATGACCTCCGCGACCAGGGCGTCCAGACCCAGCGGCTCGGTCTCCATCTTGGGCGTGCGGGCATAGCTAGAGAAGTCGTTGACCATCCCCTTCATGGCCTCTACCTGGGTAATGATGGTATGGGTGGCCCGGTCGACGATGCCTGCGTCCCGGTCCCGGAGCTTGGGTAACAGCTTGTGGCGCAGGCGCTCGGCGGAAAGTTGGATGGGGGTCAGCGGATTCTTGATCTCGTGGGCCAGGCGGCGGGCCACCTCGCCCCAGGCGGCGTCGCGCTGGGCCGTGATCAGGGTCGTGATATCGTCGAAGACTACCACATGCCCATACTCATCACTGCCCGGGCGCAACAAGGGGCTGCCCCGACAGAGGAGCACCTGGCGGCCCTCACCGCCGAAAAGCGTGATTTCGGTCCGCCACTCCTCGGGGTCATCCAGGTGCTCCTGTACCGTCTCCACCCAGCGCGCGACCTGTGGGTGCTGGCGGGTGAGCCCGGCCAGATCCTGTTCCCGCATCTCGTCGAGGGACAGGCCCAGGATGTGGGATGCAGCGGGGTTGGCGGTACGCAGCCGCTGGGCGGGGTCGATGGAGACGACCCCGGAGGATAGCCTGCCGAGCACCGTCTCCAGATAGGCCCGTTGGGCCTCGACTGCCCGCTGGCTGCGGTCCGCGGTGTCCCGAGCCTCAGCGATGCGCTGGGTCATGGTGTTGAATGAGGTCACCAAGAGAGCGAGCTCATCGTCGTGACGCGGCACCGGGAGCTGTTGCTCATAGTCGCCCGCGGCCACGGCCCGGGTACCGCGAGCGATGTCCGCCACCGGCGTCACCAGGCGCCGGGCCGTATGGAAGGCGGCGATCAGGGCCGCCATCAGGCCGAAGCCCAACACCAGCGACAGGGTGACCGAGAAGCTGAGCTTTAGGGACTGACGCAGATAAGCGAGCTCGGCATAGCGATTGTAGGCGTCTTCCAGGCGTTGCGAGAGTCCGCTGATATGCTCGGAGGTGGGAAAGATGATCTGCAGCTTGGGCGAGTGGTCGAGGGGATCCGCTACCAGAACCCGTACCACCAGATCACCGCCCGCACGGGTCTCCAGCCCCACATAGTTGGTGCCGGAGCGCACCCGCTGCAGGAGCTCCCGATGGGGCTGATCCGGGACCAATTGCGTAGGGTCCTCGTTGGCATAGCCCTGAACCTGCCCGTCGGGATCGAGAAGCAGGGCCTCCAGCGCACCGGCTTGGCGGCGGAGCGTCTCCAGACTCAGCGCCGCCGCCGGCGTAGCGTTGTCCTCGAGGCCTGCGAGCAGCTGCTCGGATTGCGCAGGGTCCTCGTTGGCATAGCCCTGGACCTGCCCGCCGGGACCCAGGAGCGGGGCCTTCAGTGCACTGGCTTGGCGTCGGAGGGTCTCCAGGCTCAGCGCCGACGCCGGCGTGGAGTTGTCAGCGAGGCCTGTGAGCAGCTGCTGGGAGTATTTGAGCAGTATCCGCTGATTGAGGTCGAGGGAGGCCTGGTTGAGTGCGATCGCATCTTGCATGGCGCGGTCTATCTCCACGTCGAACCAGCTGTCGATCCCATGCAGCAGGAAGCCGAGCGAATAATAGTAGACCACGCCCACCGGCAGCAGGGAGAGCAGCACGAAGCGGATCAGAATGCGACCGGTCAGGCGCGAGCCGGCGGCCTGCTGGCGGTAGCGGCGCACGAGCTTGATGACATTGATGACTACCATCACCGCCAGGACCAAGAGCCCCAGGAGTACCAGGAAGAGGAGGGGGACGAAGGTGCGGTTCAGCTCCTCGGAGTTCCGGACCGCGCCACTCATGAGGTCCAGGGCGACGAACAGAACGATCATCAGAGCCGCGATCGGGATCATGCCCGGATAACGCAGGCGTCTCAGGGTTGTAAGGGCCATTGCGTCCAACCACTGGAAAGCTTCCAAGCAGAAAAAAGGTAAGCGATGGGCCGCAAGGGGAGGGGGAGCTCCTCAATGTCCAGGGAGACCTTGACCCAGAGCTTGAATGCCCCGCCTAGCTTGCGGAGCCGTTCCCTGGATACCAGCCGGAAGCCATCGATCCTCCCCAGGGCGGCGATGGCCGCGTCCCGGGTCACATAGTTGGAACCCATACCGCTGTCACCCGGAAGCGGGGATACCAAGTAGCGCTCGGACAGAGGCTTGTAGCGGATGCGGTAACGCAGCCGTCGATCGACCAGGTTCCGGTCCCACACCCAATCATCGGCACCCCGCAACCGGATATGGACCTCGAGGGTCAAGGGAACGCCATTGTCCAGGGCCTCCAGGGCCTCCGCACTGAAGCCGTAGCCGATGTCGGCGTCCATGACCAGCATTTCTCCCTCGTCCCTGGTCTGCACCGCGGCGACAGTGAACTCTGCCACGGCTCGGGGGGCCGTGGTCAGCGTCCAGAGGACGAGCAGCACCCAGGATGCGAAGGGGTGTCGCATGCGCCACATCAGCCGGATTTCTCCAGCAGCGCGTAGTAGAAGCCATCGGGTCCTCCCGCCTGGGGCAGGGTTTGACGCCCACAGGGGCGTGCGATTCCCCAGGCCTCCTCCAGCGGACGCGCGCGCGCATCGTCCCGGCGTCTGAGAAAGGCCCGGATTTGCCCTTCGTTCTCCGCCGGCAAGAGCGAGCAGGTAGCATAAAGCAGGGTGCCGCCGGGAACCAGCAGGGGCCACAGGGCGTCCAGCATGCGTGCCTGCACGCCGCAGAGCGCGGAGAGATCAGTGTCCCGGCGCAGCCATTTGATGTCCGGATGGCGGCGGATGACCCCGGTAGCGGAGCAGGGTGCATCCAGCAGGATACGGTGGTAGCCTGCTTGGGCGCCTGTTTGGGCGCCCGCTTGGGTCCAGGCGCCGCCGGGGGCCCTGGCATCGCCCTGGACGATCCGGGCCGAGAGGGAGAGCCGACGCAGGTTCGCTCGTACTTGCTCGAGGCGCGCCGGATCGATATCCAAGGCCGTGAGCTCCAGATCCCCCCCTGCGTGCTCCAGGATATGGGCACTCTTGCCGCCTGGGGCGGCACAGGCGTCGAGTACGCGCTCCCCCGGCCGGGCGTCCAGCAGCCCTGCGGCGAGCTGGGCGCCGGCGTCCTGGACCGAGACCAGACCATCCACAAAACCGGGTAGCTCGGCAGTAGGCACCGGCCGCTCCAGCGTGAGTCCATGGGTGGTGTCCCGGCTCGGGCGGGCCGTCAAGCCGGCGCTGCTGAGCTGTCGCGCATACTGGATGCGGGTGGTCTTGAGGCGATTCACACGCAGAGTCATGGGTGGTCGGGCATTGCTGGCGGTGATGATCTCGCGCCAGTGCTGTGGCCAGGCCGTCCGGAGCTGTTCCAGGAGCCAGCGTGGGAATAACCAGCGGACCTCGGGGGCAGGATCGGGCGGTTCGAGCAAGCGCGCACGTTCGCGCTGAAAACGGCGGAGTAGGGCATTGACCAACGCCGGTGCCCAGGCCTTGCCCATAGTCCGGGCCGCATCCACGGTTGCCGCCACCGCGGCGTGGGGAGGAATGCGGGTGTCCGTAAGCTGGTACAGACCCACCAGGATCAGAGCCTCCAGGTCCCGATTCGCGCGCTTGAGCGGCCGGTGCAGCAAGGCACCGGCCAGGGCCTCCTGACGCGGCAGGGTGCGCAGGACCCCGTAGCAGAGCTCCCGGACCAGGGAGTGATCGCGGGGGTCGTCCAGGCCCTCGAGCGCTGCCAGGGCAGCGTCGAGGGATCGCCCCTGATCGCGCACCGCGTGCACCGCCAAAGCCGCCGTCGCCCGGACTTTGATACCCTGTTTTACCTTATTTTTCAATCTCTTAAGCCCCTAAATCAGGGCAACCGATGGGCAGAGGCTCAGTTTAAAAATTGGTAGTGTTCCAGTTTTGTTGTTTCCAGTATGGATGCGCCCACAGGCTGGCAACAAAATAAATGGACACGACTGCTCGCATCGGCCCAATCAGCCCCTCTCCCCCCGGGAGAGGTGGGGAGAGGGGATCAAGAGAGGGAATCGATCACAGAAGGCATAAATGAACCGCTTTCCGAGTGTACGCAGGAACTGGAGTGGTGATCTGGTCTCTGGTCTATACCAAACAGACTCAGAAAGATGCCAAGAAACTCGCGGCATCCGGGTTGCAGAAAAAAGCTGCGGATTTACTCGCCATTCTAGAGGCCGACCCGTTTCAAAATCCACCACCTTATGAACGCTTGGTAGGTGATCTTGCCGGGACCTATTCCCGCAGGACCAACATTCAGCATCGTCTCGTCTACCAGATACTCGAAGCAGAACATAGCGTAAAGGTGCTCCGACTTTGGACGCACTATGAATGAATGAATGAAAGCGAGCGCGAGCGAGAAACCGCCAGCCCGTAGGATGTGGTGAGGCCAGGGATGGCCGAACCGCATCAATGGATGGCAGCGAACCGCATCTTCGGACAGCGGCATGCCCAACACCGGATGTTGGGCACGTCGCCGGGGAACGCCGGTATCTTGGGAGCCCGTAGGGCGGGATAGGTCAGGGACGACCGCATCCCGCCGTCTGAGTAGCGGCGGGACGCGCTGCGCTTTCCCGCCCTACTCGGGCTCGGCTGCAACCGCAGCCCGCACCAATGCGAGCGTCGCAGGCAGATTTCTACCCAGCTCCTCAGCCGTCACGAACTCACCGTTTCCCAACGCCGTCTCGAGCGCCTTGCAAAGCGATTCCAACCTCGGCATTGCCGCTTGTTGTGCAAGACCAACGGCGGTATGCGCCAGTGCGCGACTTCGGGTCGGGTTACTGCGATAAAGAGAGACGTCGAAGAGTGCCGCCAGCTCACCCCCCTCGGCAAACTGATCCAGAATTTCATTGACGACCCGATCCCGAATGGCTGGAATACCACCGGCAATAAGCAGCGCCCGCGCGGCATCATAATGGGAGCTGGTGTCCGAAGCGTCTGCAACCCTATTGCTAAGCTTGGTTATTCCAAGCTCAATGCATGCCCGCAGGATACGAATGTGGGTCTTGACGCCGAGAATGGATTTGACCTCTGCAATCTTCTTATCGACATGTTTCTTCCCGATCGGCAAGGCAGCGGCGATCTCGGTTGGAGACAATCCTTCCAACAACAACCTCAGCACATCTCCTCTCCGCCCTTTGAGCAACTGAGTACGGAGAGACTGGTTCGAACCGGCATTCAGCAAGTCGATCGCGGTTTGGAGGCGGGGCGCGATGTACCTGTGGCCTTGCCTGACTCGTTCAATGGCCTGAAAGATCTGTTCCGGTGCTACGTCCTTGTCGAGGAATCCATCGGCCCCCGAGTCGAGAAGATTCTTCGCTAATGCCGCATCCGACTTGCCGCTCAACAACAGGATCGCCGTATTCGGGCTTTGCCGCTTAATCGCCTCCAGCGACGGTGCATCACAGGGCCTGGGTAGATCCCCGCTGTCATTGGGCATCCAGACGTCGCACAGCAGAACGTCCGGGGTCGTCTTTCTCAGCGTCCTGAACAGCTGGCAGCGATTGAGGCAGATTTGAACCACTTCAATCCCACCGCATGAGGCCGCATGCAGGAGACCGGGAAGCCCCCTGGCGAGCAGCGCCTGATCTTCGGCGACGACAAGCTTGATCTTCTCGTCGGTCGGTGCAGTACCACCCTTATCCCGTCTAGTTGCCATAATAAGCTCCGTACCTCCACCAGTCTCCATTGTAAGGGCGCTGCCTCGAATTGTGGAAAAGATGTTATTCGAGTGAAGCGAGAAATCCTTGTCCCGACGAAGGAGGGATCTAGGGTTGAACCCTGAGGTATCCCCACATTATTGCAATCTAAAACAACGAGTTATGGAGCGAATGAGCGGCCACGATGCCCTCATGGCTCGTTCCCACGCTCCAGCGCGGGAATGCCGTTGTGGCCGCTCCAGCGGCCAAGGTTTCATGACGCTGGAGCGTCTGGATTTGCTCCCACGCTGGAGCGTGGGAGCCAGAGGCCGATTTGTGGGGATACTTCAGGGTTGAACCCGGTTTTCTCCCCAATACGCCAGTTTTTCCTGCAGTCCGCCGATGTCAACGGGTTTGCGGATAAAGTCGGACATGCCTGCCGCCAGGCACTTTTCTCGCTCCCCCGGCAGAACATTCGCGGTAACAGCGATAATGATGGGGCAGTCCTCTTTTCCGATGTTCAGAATCTCGCGGGTTGCCCGGTAGCCATCCATATTCGGCATCCGTAGGTCCATCAGCACAATGTCGTAATGGGTTTTCTTCACATGCTCGACCGCTTCGACACCGTCGCCGGCCACCTCCGCGGGGTAGCCCATGCCGTCAAGCATCTCTGAAAGAAACTCCCGACTATCCTCATCGTCTTCGGCGAGTAGAATCTTCAGCGGCAGCCGTTCAGGCAGCTCGCGATCCAGCTTCAGGGTCGCCGGCTCCTGGGTATTCTCCGGCGGCTGGTCGCAACTCGGCGCGCGGATGGTAAAGCGAAAGGTCGAACCGACCTCCGGGGTACTCTCGACGACGAGGGTTCCATCCATCAGCTCCACCAGACGGGCCGAGATCGCCAACCCCAAGCCGGTGCCGCCGAACTCCCGAGCGACCGAGGAGTCGCCCTGGGAAAACGGCTGGAACAGCATCGCTTGACGCTCCGCGGGGATTCCGATCCCGGTGTCCCGGACGGCAAACTCCAACAGGTGGGCGTCCTTTTGGGTTGCAACTAGTTTCAGGTCGATGGTGATCCGCCCCTCCGGGGTAAACTTGATGGCATTCCCGACCAGATTGATCAGCACTTGGCGCAAGCGAGTAGGATCGCCTGCGACCGCCTCCGGCACCTCCGATGCGGTCCGAACCACCAGCTCCAACCCCTGCTCTTCGGCCTTGCCGGCGAGCAAGTCCCGGACCTCCCGGACCACCGCCCGGGGGTCGATGGGACAGGTCTCCAGGACCAGCTTTCCCGCCTCGATCCGGGAGAAATCGAGGATATCGTCGATGACCCGCAGCAGGGAACGGCCGCTGCTCCGGATGGTCTTGAGGTAGCCCTGTTGGTTCTCGTTCAGCTCCGTGTGCGACAACAGCTCCGCCATGCCGATCACCGCATTCATCGGGGTCCGGATCTCATGGCTCATGGTCGCCATAAAATGGTCCTTGGCTTGGGTAGCTGCCTCGATTGACGCCATCGCCTCCAACAACCGCTGCTCGTTCTCCTGCTGGCGCGTGATATCGTAAAGTAGACCGACGCCGCCGTTAGTGCTATCGGCATACATGCTGAGATCGAACCAGCGCACATGACCCTTTTGATGCGACATCCGTATCCTATGCGGCCCCTGAGAGGCCTGGTCCGACAACTCCTCCCAGCCGCCCCGCCGATCCTTGGGGTAGACGAAATCCATCAGGGGACGACCCACCGAGTCGCTCAGCGGATAACCGAGTAGGCCCTGCCAGGCAGGACTGACAAAGGTCAGCACCCCCTTCTCGTCACATCTGAACACGATATTGCGCAGATTTTCGACCAGCTCCCGGTACCGCTTTTCCGTCGCGGCCAACTCCTCGAAGAGACGCTGCTGGATCTGGGTCTCGGTCTCTATCTCCTCGATCCTTTTCAGCGTCTCCCGATAATGGATGTGCATCGATTCGAGCAGTTGCCGATGCTCCATGACCTGGCTATAGATGGGAAAGACCTTCTCACAGTAGAAGCCCTGCTCGAAGTCGGTGCGACCGAAGGTGCAATCGCTGAGGATGATCGTCTTGTAGCCATGTTCGACTGCGGTACGACCTGTGGAGTCGACACATATCGAGGTCAAGACCCCGGCGATGACCAGGTTCTCGATCCGATGTCTTCGCAGCACGACATCCAGCTCGGTGTCGGAGAAGGCATTGAGTCCGCGCTTTCCGGGCACTTCCAGGATCCGCTCACCGAAGGCTTGCAGCTCGGGGATCGTCTCCGCGCCCCAGGTGCCGTGCTGGAAGGCCCCCTGTTCCTTGATGGTCTTCAGGACGCCGACCGGATTCATGAGCTCGCCGTAATCCGAGGTAAAGATAATCGGGGTGGAGACGATCAGGGTCGGCATGGAAACGACCTCTTTGAGCAGAGATAGCGTGTTGCTCAAAACCTGCTCGAACCGGAGGGCCGGCTCGATCGCCTTGTGCAGTACGCCCTGTTCTGCGAAGTAGTCGTTCTGATAGCCGATCAGAAGAAGCGCGGTTTTATCGGGATACATCAGGACCCCCTTTGAGTTAAGAGACTGTCTGAAAACGCCAGTTTCTCAGATCATGGCACAGCTTGTCATCTCGACCAAGCCTGTCATCCCAACCAAAGCCTGTCATCTCGCCGAAATTTGTCATCTCGACCGCAGAGAGAACGAGCCAAGGCCGCGCCCCCGGCCTTCGGCGAGCTGTTCATCCCGCCCACTTTTTTGTCAGGCAGTCACGGAAGGCTTCCTCCGTCAGAGACATCCAATTGAAGCCGGCATGGGTTGCGGCCTCCTCCAGCGCCTCCAGCAGCTTTTGCTGGAAAGAGGCCGTCGCCGAGAAGACGCCGATCAGGGCGCCATCCACCCCCGGACACATCACGGCGAAAAGACCGGTCCTCTCGGCCAGCTCCGCGGCATGCCGGACCCAGTCGCCATTGATGCTGTCGAAGAGAAGTCGTAGCTCACGCCGGTCGATCTCGGGGGCTGGCCGGCCGGGGGCGGACAGAAAGGCGAGCTGGTCCTGCGCCCACCATGTATAGCCCGAATCATCGAACAGCTCCGTCGCCGTCTCCGGACATTCGGTGGTGACCAGATCACGGGGGTGTGACGTCCTCCCCCCGAAGTGCTGCCAAAATCTTATCTTCTTTCCTACATACCAACGGCCCAATAATCTGCGCGCCAGGTTTTCCTTGCTCAACCGCTCCAAGTCGTCCAGGAACGATTTCATTTCGGCACTGTGCAGATAGGTGACACTCGCCAGGGAGGTCATGGCGCGCGCGAGCACCATGCCGACCGCCTCCGGCATACCGCCATCCACGGGCCAGGGTATCAGGTGCCAACCGAGCAGGAAGACACTGCCCCGATCGGTGATGAGGGAACCCAGTTGCCAGTAATTGCCGCGCGGTTCGGGGCAGACGCAGATTGTCGATTTAGTCATGAGGGGCCGCTGTCCTCTGCAAGGGGATGAAGAAGGTGCCTTTGACCCAGTCGTATACCTGACCGCCGAGCACGGTGCCGCCGACATAGCCGCCGAGACCGCCGATGATACAGCCGCCGATTCCGCCTGCCGCCATGCCGAGTGGTGAGGCCGGGGAACCCAGGGCCGCGCCGCCAGCGCCCCCGGCCTTACATCCTGCCCAAGCCAATGCCCAAGCGGAGACTACTTGAGAGGCCCGGTTCAATGGAGTGCTGGATCTGACGATGGAGACGGTATCGGCGGTGATGCCGGCGACCAGGAATACCCGCCCGCCCCAACGGAAATACCTGGCACTCTTATAAGCGATCTCACCGGCCCGGCCTGCGGGGGTGTGGTCTTCAATCCCGAATTTTGCGTAGCCTCTCTTGTGGTTCCAGTGAAAGTCTATGGTACGGGTCCTGGGGTTGTCCCCATAATCGAGTCTCAGGAGCCGTTCTTTTCCTGTCTTGTCCTGAAAAAACAAGGTCGATGTCGATGTGGGCCTGCGTTTAGGATTATTTGTCCGGAGTCCGATGTACAAGCCGCCGCTGTTCGGGATCGGGATTTGGAGCACGGCGGCTTGGCCGATGGCGTAGGGTATAGCGCCGTGCCACAGGTTATCTTGAATATGCTGGGTCATTGGTCTGTTTCTCTTGAGGTGGTGCTCGACAATCGTTGGCCGGGGGGCTGACGGAGATTTAAGTGGAATCGATAGGGGGTAGACTAGCCCATAGGATGCGGTGAGAGGAACGAACCGCATCGTCAATCCGCGGGGAGCCCGCATAAGGTTTTGAGTTAGGAGACTGTCTGAAAGGCCGGTTTCTCAGGTCATGGCACAGCTTGTCATCTCGCCGAAATTTGTCATCTCGACCGAAGGGAGAGATCTTCAAAACTTCCTTCTCTTTCCGTTTCCAGCATTCACTATCATTGCTCACCTCATGAATGATTCTCTGGGGAATGCAATGGCTGTTCGAAATAAAAGGTCAAAGCGAATAGCTAGATTCCATTGGTTACAAAATTATCCTCGCCAACGTCTGATATAAGAGGAAAGGCAGGTCGGCGTGGTTTGAGACTCTAATTAGAATTTTAGTAAACTACCGGCTTTGCCGGTGCGACTAGAAAAGGCTCTGCCGTTCCTGCGGTAAAAAGCCTCCTGAGGAAAGCCCCGGGGCCTCACTCAGGAGGTAACCATGAAAGAATGGCAAAGTTTAGCCCACGTGAGATGGGAATGTAAGTATCATCTGGTGTTTGTTCCAAAATACCACCGGAAGGTACTGTAGTTCAGTGTTGCGATGGTTGTCGGGTACCTGAAAGGGAAATCAGCGATCCAGATTCACCGGCAGCTGTTCGGGGTGAAGAAAGGATTTACCGAGAAGCACTTTTGGTCCAGAGGGTACTGCGTGAGCACGGTCGGTCTGGATGAAGAGATCGTTCGCGCCTACATCCGTAACCAGGAACAACAGGATCGTCAGAACTCACTAGATTTCAGCGACTCATAGCCCCTTTTAGGGGCTTTCCTCAAGCTACCCGCTATGCGGGTAGTTGGTGACTACACGGGACCTGACATCGAAGACATCTCATAACGTTGGGTCCGCAACATCATAAAGTACAGCGATAGGCACATGATTGTGACGAGCAGGCTATACCAGACCACAGACGTCCGTAGTGGAATTATGAGTAGAGAACTGATCAATTCCAATGAAATGAGCCCGATCAGGAATTTGGCAATCATCAAACGGGACATGTATGCGCATAGAATGGCTCCTAGTGACGCACCGATGACGACGACCGGAAAGGCAGCCATCCAGTAGCTGAACACTACTTCGTTCATCTGGCCTAGGAAAACAAAATAGACCACGACACCGACGATGGAATTGATTGCCATCAGGATCACGGAGGTTGGGGTCGCTACTTTTTCACTAACCCGAAACAGCAGCACCAGTGTCGAGAAAATGACTATATCAAGTCCCGTCCCTACCACGCTGGCAAGGATTCCGCCCGCGAATCCCAAAGCGATTAACAGATTCCTCTCGAATTTCCCATTGGTAGGCATCTGATCATGGCAGCAATGCTCGCCCCGATTCAAGATATAGAGGACCACTGCGAAACTACTAGTCATCGCGGTAAAAGTCATTTTGGTTACGTCAGGTGGCAACAACGGAGCTAGTCCGGTGGCACCGACCGACATTCCAGCGGCACCCCCAAGGCTTGCCCAACCGATCACCCACCATTCCACTTTGACCCTCATCAACATGATCACGATGGAGGCGGCTGCCATCCCGATGCTCTGAATTGCAAGGGAGAAGAGTTTGGCGTCCCATGGCGTGACATGAAGCAACTTTGTAAAGACCGGAAAAGCTACCGCACCACCGCCTTCACTGGTAGCACCCGCCACCATCGAACCAAACATCATGGTAAGTGTAATGGGCCAATGTTGCTCTACGTAATAGAAAGCGCTTTTCGGTCCAAGCAGTCCGATTCTCATCCAGAGCAACCAAGAAATAACTGCCACCCATAAGCTGATTTGAAACCGTCTTGAAAGTATCATGTGGCAATCCCTTTAGAAAAGATCTCCTGAGAAATCGTGTCAATAAATGAACGGAATGAGGGCGTACGTCTCGTCCCGATAGTGCTTATAATCCTCACCAAAAACACGGGACAGAGCGGTTTCTTCGACACGGATTCGATAAAGGTATGCGGGGATTCCGACTACGAGAAACAGCGCGAGCGCGATGGTGCTCTGAAGCATCAGAATGATTCCAGTAAACCCCAATAAAAGTCCCGTATAGCTCGGGTGACGCAGTACTCGATATACGCCGTTCTTTATCAACTGGTGATCATTGGTTGTCTGAACCTTGGTAACAAAAAACCGTCCCAAGGTCTTGATCGAGATATACCGCAACCACACACCACCTGTGAACAGCAATAAACCTGTCACCAGGGGCACATCCGGTAATGGGGGTAAACGAAAAGGATAATTCAGTCCCCTATCCACGAAAGCCAGTATTACCGATATGAATGAGATTACCAGGAAGGAGCGTGATAGAATACCGTGTGTTGTACTGTTGGTCGGTGCATGCCCTAATCGCACACGCATCACCTCCATGAAAAGCCAACTCGCAAAGGCCACGTTGGCCGTCAGCATGATTGCATCTGGTATCCTATCGCTAATGGTCGTCAGCAGCAGAAATAGAGCCTCAAACAGTCCTAAGATTATCAAGGCTTGCTTCCACATCATTACCTCCATCATCCTATCTACTGGTAACTAGTGCAGTATTTCAGCTTATTTTGTATGTTCAAGGGTCGGTAGGATGGGGGAACCTCGTATACCCATTGGTCCTGTACAAGCAAAATAAAGTGAAACGGCGTACTAGTGCCAAGATCGTCACCTGATTACAGGTCTACGACGTTCCCCTGATATCCCGCTGCGGTAATTGCGTTCAGGAGTGTTGGCGGAGCCAATAGATTAGACTGGAAGTCGACCAGCAACAGATCAGCTTGGCGCGGTGTTACATTGGATACTCCCTTCAATTCCTCAAGCAGCCTGACGACTGTTGGCAACACATCACGATCACCACCGGTTTTTATGCGGACCATCGTTCTCGACATGCGATTTTCCTTTGGTTAGTAGAGAAAAAACATCACAACAGAAATATTAAATCTGTTTTTTACGTTAAGGTCAAATTTTTTTCCGCAATTTTTCTGCTCCCTCTGATTCGAGGTTGCATCCTTGTCCCGTTTCAGCCACGTGAGGAAAGTTTGGTGCCCGGCGGTCGAGAAAGGAGCAGCGTTGGTATGCTGGTCAGGCCGGTGGCGCGTCGATCTGGTCCCACACCAGCTTGAGGAGAAGGGAGTCAGGTAGTGCCTCGCCGATGGGGCAGGAATCGCAGTTGCGGCGATCGGGGCGCTTAGCGCAACTAAAACAACGGCGCACCAGGCGTTTGGTCACCTTGATGTCAGCCAGTAACCAGCGATATTGTATTAATTTTGCTTCTGTATCGCGGCGCAGCTCTTCCAAGATGGATGTCACGTGACGACTCGACTCGTCGCCATTCCTGCTCTCTGGCCGAACCGAAGCGAGTTGTCGGATCTTCTCTATCGGCATACCAAGCTGGCTTAAGAGTAAGATCGCTTGGAGCCGTTCTATGTCGTCCTCCCCATAGTGCCGGGTTCCCTTTTCGCTACGACGTGGCCGGATGAGGCCCTCCTGATCATAGAAACGGAGGGTACGCGGGGTTGTCCCTAGCCGTTCGGCTACCTCTCCAATCTTCATGGCAGGCTTATCACTGTGGGGGTCGTTGAGCATAGGACTATCTTAATGATTATTGTCGAGTCTAGAAAGGACGATACGAATTTTCTCTGGACACATATTTTAATGTTGACGTAAGAAATAGTTGAAGTAATTCACACTTGACTATGATCGCTCCCCGCTCCGCTCTCGTCTCCCTTGAGGACACCCCTTGGTATCACTGCGTATGCCGCTGCGTGCGCCGTGCCTTCTTGTGTGGCAAGGACCACTTCTCGGGCATGAATAAGGTTACGATCTTGTGACACAAGCCATGCAACCAGGGGTTTTCCTGCGCGGTGACGGTCTGAATCCGGCCACTGCCATCGACGTGGGTGACCGACGGCAGCCGGGCCCGATATTCGGGACGGATGGCGGCAATCAACAGCATGAAGGGGGAGGGGGTCTCTTGTTCAAAGACCTCCGCGACCACCTCTTCCGGGATGACCGGGGCATAGGGACGAAAGGGTTCCCGGAATTTGACCCGCGCATTGAGGATGTCCCGCATCTTGGCAAAGGTCGGATCGGCCAGGATCGAGCGGTGCCCCAGAGCGCGCGGGCCATATTCCGACCCCCCCTGGAAACAGGCGACGATCTGCCCCTGCGCCAGTGCTCCGGCGGTCTCTTCGGTGCCGTCGGAGGGCGCGAGGTGCTGGATCTCGATGCGGTCGGTGAACGTCTGCAGGGCCTTGTGGATCTCTTCTTGGCGGTAACTGTGTCCCAGGGTTGCGCGCCGCAGTCGTTTTCGCTGCGGGTCCTGCTCGCTGGTGGCATAGGCCCAGAGGGCACATCCGGCGGCAATGCCGGCATCCCCGGCGGCGGGAAAGATAAAGACCGCTTCGAGTGGAAGTTCCTGCTGTAGCCGATAATTGGCCACCGCATTGAGCGCCACGCCGCCGGCAAGACACAGCTTTTTCACTCCGGTCTGGTGGACCGCCTGACCGACCAGGTACAGGAGCGCCTGTTCCAGTTCCCGTTGGACCTTATAGGCGAGATCCACCAGCCAGGGGTGTGGCCGGGGGGTTCCCTTAAGCGATTCACTGGGCCCGTCGTCCTGACTCCCGCCATAGCGTTTTTCAAGTGCCGCGACCTCCAGAAAGATGTCGTAGGCGGAGATCCCCAGGCTGTACCCCCCATCTTCGGGGAAGCGAATCCAAGGCTGCCAGTGACGCTGTTCGCGTCCATAGGGGGCGAGTCCCATGAGTTTGCCCGGCTCCGCAATGGTCAGGTCGGCACCGACCGGGGTGACAAAGCCGGCCTTGCGGGTCAGGTACTCATAGAGAAAGCCCAGGGTGGAAAGACCGGCCAGGTGGGCGGCTACCTGCTCGCTGTGCAGCAGACGGATGCGGTTACCCTGGGCCTGGTAGAGGGAGTAGGATTCGGTTTCATGGGTGTCGGTTGTGGTACCGCCGGCATCGGCCACCAGGATGATGGCCTGCTCAAACCCGGAGGGCCAATAGGCGCTGTAGGCGTGGGCCAGATGGTGGCTCGGAAGCTGCCGGATCTTGTCGCGCAGACTGGCGGATAGGGCCCCGGCGAGAATCTTCGGGGCATGATCGATGCCGGGCATATTGGCGGTAATCGAGACCAGCTCGGAGAGGTCGATGCCGCATGCGTCGAGACAATAACGAATCGCCCGCTCAGGTAGCTGGATGGAACGGGGATCGGTGGAGGACTGAAGGGGCATCCCGACGCTATACTTGTTCCGGTCAAGGCGTTCCTGTTGGATGGCAACCGCGATCGCTCCATCGCGCACCAAGGCAGCCGCCCGGTCGTGCCCCAGGTTGATGCCTAGGTGCCAACCCGCCGTTTTTTGGTAGCCCTCGAACATGAGTTATTCGTATCTATATGAACACTTCCCCGGCTAAGAGGCTGTCTAAAAACTGAGCCATTGATTTTAAATCGGTAGGCTGGGTCGAGGGACGAGACCCAGCAAACCAACTGGCCTATCACGCTCGTTCCCACGCTCCAGCGTGGGAACGGCAGCTTGTCCGCTCCAGCGGACGCGGCTCTTCTAAACGCTGGGTTTCGTTCCTCAACCTAGCCTACTCCTGACTCTGGTCTGCGGCCCTTTTTTAGACAGCCTCTAACGCCATGACTTTAAAGTGTCAGGGCTTTACCTCAGAGAGAATTGTTCCAGCACTTCCTCCAGTAACTCGACGGTTATCGGTTTTTGCCTAAAACCGTCCATTCCTGCCGCAAGACCTCGCTTCCGCTTTTCTTGGTCGGTGTCTGAGGTCAGACCAACGATGGGAACCTTCTTCTCGGTAGATTTTTCCTCCGCGCGAATGCGTCTCGTCGCCTCAAAGCCATCGAGTTTGGGTAGGACGCAGTCCATCAAGATAAGATGGTAGCTATTTTCCCGCCACTGCTTTACTGCCTGCTCTCCGTCACTCGCCACATCCACCGAGTACCCCAGTATCCGCAGCAGCCCGGATATCACATCCCCGAGTGCGGGGTTATCCTCCGCCGCCAGGATGCGACAATCGGAAGGTGACTGCGCGGGTTTTTGCGGGTAAGCAGTCGCTTGAGAATTTGTCATTTTCAGATTTCCTTCGGGATTTTCCGGTTCTCATCACCCCCTGTTGAATTGCCGGAAGCCGACGTAATGGGGCGCAGAGACTGTCTAAAAAAGGGTCGTAGGCCGGAGTAGGCGGTAGGCTGGGTTGAGGAACGAAACCCAGCGTTTAGGGGCAAGTTTGGTCTGCTGGGTCTCGTCCCTCGACCCAGCCTACCGATTTGAAATCAATGGGTTAGTTTTTAGACAGCCTCTTAGTGTAGGTAATTCCTCTGAGGTTGGAAGCCGGTAGCTTGTACTCCGTCCGCCGCCGGGGTTTTGGATCAGAAGGCCGCGATCTGTCAGCTTTCGAATATCGCGGAGTGCTGTATCCTGTGAGCATCGTGCCAGCTTGGCATATTTAGACGTGCGCATATGCCCTTTGAAGCCGTCCAGCATCCGGTTCAGGACCAGTTTTTGTCGCTCATTCACACCGTCGCGGTTGGCGTATGCCCAGAGTGAGGCTTTGAAGAGCACGGCCTGCAATGTGTTTTCAGCACTGTTCAAGGCCCGTCTCAAGCAATCAAGGAACCAGGTCAGCCAGGGGGTGACATCCAGCCCATTGCGTTGCTGGGTTTCCAACCGCTCATAATAGGCCCTTCGCTCATCCTCGATCTGCGCTGACATGCTATAGAAGCGGTCCTTGGTGCGATCTGAACGCGCAAGGGACATATCCGCAATCGCCCGTGCAATCCGGCCATTGCCATCTTCGAAGGGATGGATGGTCACGAACCAGAAATGCGCCAGCCCGGCTTTGAGCACAGGATCGATCCCCTGATCCGCCTCGAACCAGGTCAGGAATGCCTCCATCTCAACATCGAGGCGGTCCGCATCCGGCGCTTGAAAATGCACCTTCTCTCGGCCAATCGGGCCGGAGACCACCTGCATCGCTCCAGCCGATTCTGGCCTCCATGCTCCGACCGTGATCCTATGGATACCGCTGCGCCTGGTCGGAAACAGCGCGGCATGCCAACCGAACAACCTTTCCGCAGTCAGAGACTTTGAGAAATTCTGCGTCGCATCGAGCATCATCTCGACAATCCCCTCAACATCACGATTGGCAGGAACCAGGCCGCCGATATCGATCCCGAGACGTTTGGCGATAGAGGAGCGCACCTCTTCCGGGTCAAGCATTTCCCCTTCAATCGCTGAAGACTTCACCACATCGGCCGTCAGCATATCCAGGCTTGCTTCCTGGCGAAGCGCGAAGCCCATCCCTTCCATGCGGCCAAGCAGCCGTCCTTGCCGGTGCCGAAGGTCTGTCAGCCTGAAGGCAAGCGCCTGCGCATCCCATGTGAGGGCTGGCCATCCATCTTGCTTATGTATCCATGTCATAATCGCCGCATCCTTTGCGGAGATTATATCACCTATTCACCGCATCAGCGTGCATTTTGCGGTGAATAAGCTTTCTATTCGCCGCTCAGAGGCTGCCCAAAAAAGGGCCGTAGGCCGGATAGGTAGTAGGCTGGGTTGAGGAACGAAACCCAGCGGGTAGTGGTTAATGTCTAAGTTGGAACATGACCAACAGCACTGGCCGCTATGCCCCCTCTCCCTACCGGGAGAGGGTTGGGGAGAGGGGATCAAAAAGATGAATCGCTCTACTTTGACACTTATAAACTTACCACTACCACCCAGCGTTTAGGGGCAAGTTTGATCTGCTGGGTCTCGTCTCTCGACTCAGCCTACCGACTTGAAATCAATGGGTTAGTTTTTAAACAGCCTCTCAGCCAAATGTTTCCCCTTCCACATGGTGGGCGTTGAGAAATGCGGCGGCCGCCATGGGCCGTCTCCCCTGGGGCTGGAGGCGCGTGATGCGCAGTAGGCCATCCCCGGTCGCCACATCGATGCCGGTCTTGCCGGCCCGGACGACCCGGCCCGGCGGCTCCGGTCCGGCATCCACGTCGGGCAGCTCACTGCCCCACAGCCGCAGGGTAGTCTCGCCGAGCCTGGTCTGGGCCACGGGCCAGGGATCGAAGGCGCGTATCATGCGGTTCAGCTCGACGGCAGGGCGGGACCAGTCGATCCGGGCCTCTTCTTTGGTGAGCTTCTCGGCATAGGTAGCCAAGGCATCGTCCTGGGGTTCGGGCGTCAAGGTACCGTCGGCAATGCCGGGCAGTGCCTCCAGCAGGGCGGAGGCCCCCAGGGCGGCGAGCTTGTCGTGCAGGCTGCACCCGGTCTCGTTCTCTTCCAGCGGGATGGCCTGCTGCAAGTATAGGGGGCCGGTGTCCAGGCCGGCTTCCATGCCCATGATGGTTACGCCGCTCTCCCGGTCGCCGGCGAGTATACAACGCGCGATGGGGGCCGCTCCGCGCCAGCGCGGCAACAGGGATGCATGTACGTTGACACAGCCTAGCCGCGGTGGCTCGAGCACCGGCGGCGGGAGCAAATGGCCGTAGGCGACGACTACTATAAGGTCGGCCTCGTGTCGGCGTAGGGACCGGACGACCCCAGGATCGCGCAGGGTAGGGGGCTGGAAGACCGGCAGCCCGGCGGCCGTTGCCGTTTCCTTGACCGGACTGGCGGTGAGTCTGCGACCACGGCCGGCGGGGCGGTCGGGCTGGGTATAGACGGCCCTGATGTCCTGTCCCGCGTCGATTAAGGCGCGTAGGCTCGGGACCGAGAATGGGGGGGTTCCGGCGAAGACGATCTTAAGCGGTGCCGTCGTCATGAAATCCGCACCTGGACGCAATCCGACGCCGGCGAATGCATCCTCATTGGTCGGTAAACCAAGACAGCTCCGGGGCAGAGCTTTGTTAGATGGCCCTGCGTCTGGGAGCGGCAGGTGGAGGACGCTGTTGCCGTTGGTCCTTTTCCAGCTTCTTGCGGATCCGTTGGCGCTTGAGGGGGGAGAGATAATCCACAAAGAGCTTGCCGTCGAGGTGGTCGACCTCGTGTTGGATGCAGACCGCCAGCAGGCCGTCCGCCTCCAGCTCGAAGGACTCGCCGTCGCGGTCCAGGGCGCGTACCCTGATGGTCTCGGCGCGGCCGACGACCTGCTCGTAGAATCCGGGCACGGACAGACAGCCTTCTGCTCTCTCCTGTTGACCCCGGCGTTTGAGGATCTCCGGATTGATCAGGCACAGCGGAGAATCTTGCTGCTCGGAAACATCCGCGACGACGATCCGCAACGGGATGTTCACCTGGATGGCCGCCAGGCCGATTCCCGGCGCCTGGTACATGGTCTCGAACATGGCATCGACGGTATGCCGGATCTTATCGTTCACCACAGGCACCGGCTTGGCCTTGTTGCGCAGCCGCGCATCCGGAAAGGTCAGGATTTCGAGGGTGCTCATTGTGTGCTGTTCCAGCGTGCCCGAGCGCAAGGTGCGGTAAGGAGTATACCACCGACGGCATCGTTATTTGTCCGCACGGACTTCGCGTTGAGTGTAGGTTGCGTTAGCCGCATGGGAAAACGCTTTTGGGGGCACGGCATCGAGCGCGGCGTAACGCAACACGACGCCTTCTCAGGCCGCACCAAATAATGCCGGACAGCGCTGTTTGGGTATGGTCTTTTAAACCATAGCTGTCTATGTCATGCTTGGCGTTCATGAAGGCGCGCCAAATCTTTCGTTATAAGGATCGGCAAGGTGACGTCATCGTTGAGATGGTGATCTGGGCGCTTCCATCCGCCTCTGCGGAACGACCACACGGCATAAAGTACCGTTTGTTCTGCGGTCGGTCCGGGGAATGTTTGGTGCGCTACGACAACGAAGCCGGCAAGGGTGATCACCGGCACTATGGGGATCACGAGGCGTTTTATCACGTCCAATCGGTATAGATCGTCTGCTTCCCGACTTCCGACGAGATTGCACCCGTCTAGGGGGTTGGAGGTGGGAATGAACCGAATCGAGATCAGTGTGTTGAAGCCTGATGCGGCGTTGCGCGCGTTCGCCGGGACCTGGCAGGTGGCCGACGCCGGACACGCGGTTACGCCCAGGCTCGCTTTCGGCAGTTTACGTGAGTTATTCTCGGCCATTACCGAAAAGCGTCTCGATTTGCTGCGTCACCTGGCGGTCCACGAAGGACTGAACGTCAAGCAACTGGCGAAGTCCTTGAGGCGGGACTACAAGAACGTCCATACGGACGTGACGAGTCTCGTCGAGCTGGGACTGGTGGACCGGGATACGGATGGAACCCTGTCTACCCCATACGACGAAATCATCATCCATGCAGGCATTCGGGATGCTGCATGAGTTAGGGGAAAACTCTATACCCTTTTTGCCCTACCGATCATGACTGCGCGAGTGTCCCTTTCGGTCGTTGCAGGTCCGTGTTGAACGGGCTAGATCCTGCCGGAGCCGGGGCCTTGTCTTCTACCACCAGAGAACGCCTACGGGCTTGGCTGATCCTGGGCCGCATCCCCGGTGTGGGACCACGTGTGGCGGGCCGTCTGGTCGAGCATTTCGGCGATCCGATCCGGGTACTGGCCACCGGACGCGCGGAGCTTGAGGCCATTGGCTTGAAGCCGGCGCTGGTGGATGCCGTCCTGGATCCCCCGGAGGCCGCGGCCGATGCCGATCTGGCCTGGGCCGAAGGGGAGGGGGTACAGATTCTGACCCGGGACGATCCCCGCTATCCGCCCCTGTTGGCAGAGGTGTCCACGCCGCCGATCCTGTTGTTCGTGCGCGGGGACCCCGAGGTCCTCAAGGACCCGATGCTCGCCATCGTAGGCAGCCGTAATCCTACGCCCACCGGGCGGGAGACGACCAGCGACTTCGCACGCTATCTCGCCGCCTGCGGGCTGACCATCGTCAGTGGTCTGGCGATCGGAATCGACGGTGCCGCCCATGCCGGCGCCTTGGAGGGCGGGCGGACGGTGGCGGTGCTCGGGACCGGGCCGGATCGTGTCTACCCGGCGGCCCATCGGGATTTGGCGCGACGGATCGCCGAGAAGGGTGCCCTGGTCACCGAGTATCCGCCCGGCACCGCACCGGTCGGTCGCAACTTTCCGCGCCGCAACCGCATGATCAGCGGCCTGAGCCTGGGGACCCTGGTAACGGAGGCGGCGCTCAAGAGCGGCTCCCTGATCACCGCCCGCTATGCCGTCGAGCAGGGGCGGGAGGTCTTTGCCATCCCCGGATCGATCCACAACCCCCTGGCGCGTGGTTGTCATGCGCTCATCAGAGATGGGGCCAAGCTGGTGGAGTCCGCCGCGGATATCCTCGAGGAGCTGGCTCCTCTGTTGGGCCCCCTCACCGCCGAGACGACCGAGCCGGACGGGAGCGGCAGCGGCGATCCGGGAGATCTGGATGCGGACTACCTGCGGCTGCTCGAAAACCTGGGACATGATCCGGTATCCCCGGACGACCTGATACGCCGCACCGGTCTGCCCGCACAGGACATTGCCTCCATGCTCCTGTTACTGGAGTTGAAGGGATATGTGTCCTCATGTCCCGGCGGGCGGTATTGCCGCAGCACCATGACAAATTCCTGAATCCGTGAGGTAAAAGATGGTTAGTTCCAATCTCGGATTTTACCTCACGGATTACTGTCATCCTGAGCGTAGCGAGGGATCTTCATAACCAATCCACAAAGCCCCTCTCCCGCCGAGGGTGTCGCAACAGCCCCGCTCCCGGTCTCTGGTTTCCACGCAGCGAGACTGTGAAAGTATTCGGTTTTCCCGGAAGCGGTGGGATGAAGCTACCATATTTCACGCTGAATTCCGTATCGAGAAAACTCAGCCTGACTGATGACCATTTGGACCGGCGACTCGGCATTCAGGTTTTACCCGATAGCCGGAAGGGCCAACGAAATATCGGTAGTCTCGGGAGCCGACAGAATGTCGGCGGTCCCAGGGGCCGACAACATATCGGCGCTTCCGGGGACGTGAGTCCGGCTGGGACCGCCGTCTTTCAGACGGCTTACGGACCCCATCACCAGCTGGCGGCAACGCTCAGAGCAGATGCCCTCTGGGCCGCACCCGATAACGCCGGACAGCCGGCAGGTTTGATTGTCTCCAAGCAATGGGCATTGGGTTGGGGAGAGGGGGTCAAAGAGCGAAGATCGGTGCCTTTCGGACTCTGGTTGCGAGGCGTTGACCTGAAGTAGATGAGGGTTTACCGTGAGGTAACCTGTGCCAGGGTGATATCCAACCGTCCGGTTCCACGGGTAGCGGCCTGCAACCGGCTGGGCGGACGAGGAAATCACTGTGAAGTTTCGCAGGTCGATCCCACACCATGAGCAACCACTTCCGGAGGTGACACGATGGGCATTTTAAGCTGGATTCTGTTGGGTCTTATCGTAGGGGTTTTGGCAAAGTGGATCATGCCCGGCGATGATCCGGGCGGCATTATCGTCACCATTCTTATCGGTATCGCCGGCGCTTTTCTAGGCGGTTTTGCGGGCACGCAACTAGGTGTCGGTGCCGTAGACGGCTTCAACTTGGTGAGCATAGGCCTGGCTATGGCCGGCGCCCTGGTTTTGCTGCTCGCTTACCGGATTCTTTTCAAAAAGTAATCGTGTCTCCAGCTACGGAGAGTAAGGAATGCAACCGCAAGCCAGGCTGACGCTCTACGAACATCTTGAGGCCCTGCCCGAGGGTGTAACCGGGGAAATTCTAGACGGCCAACTCCACACCCAGCCTCGGCCCTCGATACCCCATGTGAATGCCAACCTTGTGCTCGGGAGTGAACTGGAAGGACCTTTTCAGAGGGGCCGAGGTGGCCCCGGCGGTTGGTGGATCTTCATCGAGCCCGAGGTGCACTTCGTGCGCAATACCGAGGTCGTGGTACCGGATCTAGCCGGCTGGCGACGTGAGCGTATGCCGGTACCTCCGGAGGGCCACCGTGTCGAGGTGGTTCCGGATTGGGTGTGCGAGATCCTGTCCCCATCCACAGCGAGCAGGGACCGTGAGATCAAAATGCCGCTCTACGCGCAGTATGGTGTGCGCTATGCCTGGTTGGTCGATCCTGCCAAGCGCACGCTGGAGGTGTACCAACTCGATGCCGATGCCTGGCTTGAGGTCAGCCACTTTGCCGCTGACCGGGTTACTGCACCGCCGTTCGAGGCCGTATCTATCGTTTTAGAAGACCTGTGGTTGCCGGCCTAAAAATCGCAACCATGGAAGGACCCCTGGAAAGGCTGTTGGTAGTGGTAAATTTTTAGGCTCTTATGGATTCCGGACTGCTTTGGAGTGCGCTGGCTGCTGTTTAACCTTTACTTTACATAATATACATTATGCGCAATATTGAACGTTTTCAAGTTCAGGGTCATCGTTTTGCCGACAACCCAAATTAGCTGACAATAGCCTGCAAACGTCCGGGTAAACTCATATTGTCTGCAAATCGGTCGAGGTCCCGGTGAATGGAACCAGCACTTCAACCCACCCTCTACGAGTCCCTGGAGGCCCTACCTGAAGAGGTGACCGGGGAGATCCTGAACGGACAGATGAGCCGGAACTCCACTTCGTGCGGAATGTGGAAGTGGCGGTACCGGATCTGGCCGGTTGGCGACGGGAGCGGATGCCCTACTTGCCGGAAGATCAACGCTTCGAGGTGGTTCCTGACTGGATCTGCGAGATCTCGTCTCCGTCCACGGCGAATAGGGATCGTGAGATCAAGATGCCGCTGTATGCCCACTATGAGGTACAGTACATCTGGCTGATCGATCCGGCTAAGCGCATGCTGGAGGCGTACCGACTCGATGCTGGCGCCTGGATCGAGATCGGTCGCTTTGCCGATACCGATCAGGTTGCCGTACCGCCGTTTGAGGCGGTGAGCCTCGATCTGGGAGCCCTTTGGGAACCTCGGCGACCGGTTCTCGTGTGAGCTATGGAAGGATTCCTCTAAGTGTTTTTCTTATGTGCGGTCGCTTTGTTCAGCTCGGACCCGTCGCCGTCTACGCCGCGATGTTCGACATCGAGGGTCGGCATGACGCCCTGGCGTGCCGCTACAACGTCGCGCCGACCCAATCGGTGATGGCGTGTCGGGAGCAAAACGGCCGTCGCGAGCTCCAGCCGTTGCGTTGGGGCTTGGTGCCGCAATGGTCCAAGGGACCGGACAGCCGCTACCGCATGATCAATGCCCGGACCGAAACGGTGCACCAGCAGCCGGCCTACCGCGGTCCCTTCCGTTCTCGCCGGTGTCTGATTCCCGCCGAGGCCTTCTACGAGTGGAGGCCTGTGCCTGGCGGCAAGCAACCCTACGCGATCCGTATGAAGTCCCGAGCACCGTTCGTCTTCGCCGGCCTGTGGGACAGCTGGGCGGCGCCGGACGGCGCGCAGTTGGAGACCTGCGCCCTTATCGTGACCGACGCGAACGCGCTGCTGCGACCGATCCATGACCGGATGCCGGCGATCCTGGCGCCGGAGCTCTGGGACCGGTGGCTGGATTCCGGCTTCAGGGACATCGAGGCACTGCGCGGGATGCTGGCGCCATATGATGAGGCGGAGATGGAGGCGTTTCAGATATCGAGGCGAGTGAGCTCGCCGGCGAATGATGGGGCTGAGCTGCTGGAGCCGGTGGATGTCGGATGACTTAAGCGATTTTCTACCATCGCAGGACGAAATCCAATAATGGTCATCCTGACCCGATGTCCTCTCGATTCCCGGCACGCTCACCCTTGAACATGACGACCTTCAGGTAGTCCTCCGTAGCCTGGAACTCTGGTCCTACTCCGTTCTGTTCCTTGAGGAGTGGAATGATCTTGTTGCGCACGCCCATGCCCCGCGCGTCCACGTAGCCGTAGTCGCGCAGGACTTCGACGATCAAGTGATTACGCGGAGAACGCCGGCCGGCAATCATCTTGGCGATGGTCATCGAGTTCTGCAACGCGCCGGGGCTCAGGACCTCGATACGATCCTTATAGCTCACGACCTCGATCTCTTCGTAGCGCGTCCAGTCACGGTGGGCAAGCGCATTCACGATCGCCTCGCGTAGCGCCGCCACGGGATACAGCCAACGTCGTTCCCGGCGCATGGACGCATCCACCGCGGCGGCTTCTTCCGAGATGAATGGCCGCATGGCATCCACCAGGCCTTCGATGACTCCGTTCCCGGCAATTTCACGCCCGCCACCCGCGGCTTGTATCCGGAGCGCGGCCAAGGGTCCATCGATCAGTCTGTCATCCAGCGCCCGGTAGGTCTTGTCCGCGCCGTCAAAGGCCATCCAGCGAATGCCGGACTGGGGCAACAACCGACGGGGCGCATGGCCGAAAAGAACCAGCCCCGCGATGGTGCATACCGGTGGACCGTCTGCGCGCTCGACCATGAAACCCAGGCTACACAAGCGCTCACCCCAGGCTTCTTCGTCCATTGGGAGCTGATTGTCCCCGACGATCGTTGCCAGATAGTCCGTTAACCGATCTCGGCTGAGATCACCCAGACTGCTACCGGATACCGGGAGCTGCTCCGCGTGCAGCATGCCGCCGATCGCATAGAGCCGGGCTTGCTGTTCGCGGGTGGCACGCCGCGAGATACTGCCGACCCGGATATAGATATCCTCCCGATCATGATGGCGCACGACATAGGGTTTGGTCGTTCCCTGACTGATCGTAATGACCGCAACCCGCAGCCGGTCGTCGACCCGGATCTCTTCGTAGAACGGGAGAATCATGGGGTGCACGGTGCGCCCGAACACCGTATCCATCACCCAGTGATCGAGCTCGTCCCGCCGGATCCCCGTGATCGATCCGTCGTCATCGACCCCGAGCAGGATGCGGCCCCCCTGGAAGTTGGCGAGTGCCACCACCTCCTTCGCCAACTGCTCGGGGCGCAGGTCGTCACGCTTGAACTCGACACCGGAGTTCTCACCGTTCGCAATCAGCTCCAGCAGCTCGGATTTGGTCATCATCGGAAGAACCCAACAATTATTCTCCTCATCCTGGTCCCGAATCATCCCCATCGCTCGACGCGCAAACCGCTGATCCGGCTAAACTCCCGGACACTGTTGGTCACCAGCGTGACATCCAGACTCAGGGCATGGGCGGCGATCAGGAGGTCATTTGAACCGATGGGGCAACCGGCACGTTTGAGCTCGGTGCGCAGCTGACCGTACTGCCGTGCCACCTCGGCATCGAATGGGACGATCTCCAGCGGCAGCAGAAAACGTTCCAACTGAGTCAGGTTTTCCTGAACCCGGCCGCTGTTCTCCACGCCGAAGCGTAGCTCTGCATAGGTGATGGACGAGATGCCGACCGCGCCGATCCGATAGTCCCTGACCCGCGCCAAGACCGCGGGCCGTTTCCGATTGATGACATAGATGCAGATGTCCGTATCCAGGAGAATCTTCACCCGATGGGCCCCCGTTCCTGCGGTTCCGGTTGCTCACGGGAAATGGCGAAATCTTCCGGAAACTCGGCGAGGGCATCGAACATGACCTGCCAGGGGTCGTCCTTGGGCAAGAGTACCACGGCGTTACCCAGGTGCCTGATGACTACCTCGTTACCCGGAAAGCGGTACTCCTTGGGCAGACGGACGGCCTGACTGCCGCCGTTTACGAAAAGCCTTGCGGTTTGCATATCTTGTACCCTATCAGTATATATACCTTAAATATATACTTTTCGCGCCGAAGCGCAAGACGAATTCTTCCCAGCCCAGGGCAAGCGCATACGGATGGCAGGTATGGTGCGGACGTTCTTGTGCGACCGAATGTTCACGGTGTGTGATAATCTTGCGCCATTCGCCGTATGTTGGCTACTTTCGTCGGGTGGCGACCAGGCTCCCTCCTGCGTCGGGACGAGGTTTGGCCTGACCCGCCCTAGGGGCTCCCTTCCCTGCGAGCAGGCATAAGATCTCGGATTACGCGGATTGTCACGGATTACATCGTCTTCAATCCATGGAAATCTGCGTAATCTGCGGATGAAAAAAACTTTGGGTTAAAAACTCCGGAAAGATTGTACTTGGATCATGAGTATCGACTATGACCAAGACTTCTTCGCCTGGTCTCAGGAGCAGGCGCGGCTGCTGCAGTCGGGGCGTTTCTCACAGCTCGACACCGCGCATCTGGTAGAGGAAATCGGGGATTTGGGAAAACGGGAGCGGCGGGCACTGGAAAGCCGTTTAGCGGTGTTGATAGGACACCTGCTCAAATGGCGTTACCAGCCCGATTATCCGAACCGGAAGTCCTGGCGGGCGACCATCAACACCCAGCGCCGTGCCGTTACCAGGCTCTTGGATGAGAATCCCAGCCTTAGAACCGAGCTCGAGCAAGTCACCACCGAAGCCTATCCCGATGCAGTGGATCTGGCGGTCGCGGAAACCCCGTTCGACTACGATACCTTCCCGAAGTCATGCCCTTGGGATGAGGAGCAGATTCTGAAGGACTATTGGCCGATTGTATAACCAGTTCGTGATAGTCGATGGAGATATTTATGAATTCGACAAAGAAGCAAGAGTTGTGATGTATAAAGCGTTTCGACGTGCTTGAATACGGCGACTCGCCGTCTACTACCTGTTAGGTTTACCACGAACCTTTCCTATGAATGCATATCTAATTCGCTCTCTCTGAACATTTAAGGACAACTAAACATGAAGTTTCGCAATCTCGTTCAAACTATTTTGTTTGCTGCAGCATTAAGCCTAGCCGCAACGCCGACACTTGCTGACCCACCGAACAAAGTTGAGCGCGAAGCCCAAAAAGAACAACGCAAAGCCGAACGTGAAGCGGCCAAGCGTGAACGCGAGCTGCAAAGGGAGGCTGATAAACGCCAGAGAGAAGAAGAACGAGAGGCCCGAAAAGAAGCCGCCGAACAAGAGCGCGAGGCGCGAAAAGACGCCGAGGAGAAGGATGGATTGCGCGAGGCGCATATTATATGTCACTACAGCACGATCCATCCTATCATAAGAGGGTAAATGGCATGAAAACAGTCACATTGGCAATTGATGACAGTATTGATGAAAAGTTCTTTTGGCTATTGAAACATTTCTCGGAAAACGAAGTGAAAATTCTTGAGCAATTCGAATATATCAATGATGATGAGTATCTTAGATCGATAAATAGAATGGTGGAAAGCATCAAAAGAGCTAGAGATGAGCCACTCGAAAAAGGTGTGCCGCTGGATAAATTGGATTGGTGATGTACGATATAGTTTTTATGACGCAGGCTCAGAAAGACGCAAAGAAATTATCATCGGGCGGCTTGAAAGGTAAGGCATTAAAGCTAATTGAAATAATAAAAGTCAATCCTTTTCAGTATCCTCCAGAATATGAGTTACTAAAAGGAGGCATGAAAGGTTTGATTAGTCGTCGCATCAATAGGCAGCATCGATTAGTTTATGAGGTTGTTGAGTCGAAAAAGTTAATAAAGATATACAGAATGTGGACTCACTATGAATAACCCACTCTCTAAAGCTACCCAGCATGTCGCCTCACTACTGTCCGGGTAAATTATCAAATAGATTCAATTGGTTGCTGACTCCGCCCCCATGATTTCTGTAACCCAGCCCGCGTAGGGCGGGATAGAGCATTTCTTTCCCTCTGAGATTCCATATATCTTGAAATTATATTATAAATACCTCAAAGAGGGAGGTGAGCTCATCATTGGTGTTCCGGATTTGGATATTGTGATCAAGAAAATTCAAGATAATTCAAGGAAACATTTACATTTTTGGGAGCAAGATTTTGATCCTATTGCATTTGACTGCTTGTATAGTGCATTTTATGCTTTCCCTATTACGAACGCGAATCAACATTTGAAACATTATACCGTGTTTAATGAATTATCTCTTCAATCTCTTTTGGAAAGTGTTGGTTTTAAGCATGTCAAAAGATTTCGCTGTAAGACGATAGATGAAAATCATGGATTTGACGATGGTATGCTCAGTCCGTCGTCTTTGAACATGATATGCACAAAATGAGAACATAAGTCATTAAACGAGAGACATTCCAAATTGGGCGCCTGAGCCAAGCCGTTCGGCAGGAAACAACGAAAGGAGCATAGCATGATTAATGCAAAACACGTTTGGGTAATACTGTTGCTCTCTGTCACTACAGCCATCGCATCTTATGGCGCTGAAGAAAGCAGACTTCTTGCCAATCTTAGGTCCGGCAAGAAACAGGTAGTCGTCACATATGGCACGAGTCTGACAGCCGAAGGCGCGTGGGTTACGCAACTGAAGAAGGAGCTCAACAAGACGTTTCCCGGGCTTACACAAGTGCTCAATAGTGGCGGGTCGAGTAAGTGGTCGGAATGGGGTGTAAAGAATCTAGACAAACGGGTGATTCAGAAGAAACCAGATACCGTATTCATTGAGTTCTCTATCAATGACGCCGTAGAACGATTCAAGGGGTCAGTAGAGATAGCCAAGGCCAATCTGGAGACGATGATCGCGCGTATTCTCGAGAGCAACCCGAACTGTGAGATTATCCTGATGACAATGACGCCGGGTGACAAGTACCCAAAGGGTCATAGGTCGTACCGGAAGGATATCGCTGCACATTATGAAATGTATCGTTCTGTCGCTGAGAAGAAGAAACTCCTTCTAATAGATCATTATCCCACGTGGAAGACACTGCAGTCTGAGAACAAAGCACTCTTCAGGAAGTACGTTCCAGACACAATCCACCCTACAGCATTAGGATGCTCCGAGGTGGTGACGCCTGCTATCCTGAAGGCTCTTGGAATGAAATCGCCGAACAAGCCGGATGCACGCGACGGCAAGGCGCTCGCCGGTGGGGGAGAAGCGGTCGGTAAACTCCTTGCCATTGTCGGTGAGGACCTTGGTGATCGTGAAGGGGGCTTGGTCGATCAAGCGCTTGAGGAAGCTGCTGGCAGCGGTTGCTGACTTGTCCTTTGGCCTGCCGGTCGGCTGCTTTCGCGTTTCCCTCCCCTCCCTCCCCAGCTAGCAAGCGTAAAATCTCTCTCGCCTGCAACACAGGATAGCTCCTCCTCGGTATATAATCACACGGGACCTGACAGTTATGGCATATATCAAAAATATCACCAGGTACTTCAAGCAATCCTTGATCGATGCTGAGCGCCTGTGCCCAGATGACAAGGATTTGTTACCAGTGCTGGGTTTAGTAAAATCTCAAAGCCCAACCGCTGCCTACATTGCGGTTGATAATCGGATCTGGCTGGCAGGCAGAATAGACATCACCTTGGCCGAACAGATCATCGATAGCAAAAAGACCAAGGACAAACCACCTCTGCGGGAAGCAGAGCTGGTGCTATTTCCACGCGTTGATCTTTTCCGTTACCAGGGGGGGTGGGGGACAAACCGCAAACGTAGGGTGTTATTGCCGCTGGTGGTGTTTGTCAGATTACAGGCCGATGGCCAGCTGAGACCCACCAGCAAAGCACCTTGGATCCCCAGAGAATGGCTGGCTCCTAACCAGAGTGTTACGCAACCCTTCAGCGAGTTTACCGTTGTCGATAGCTTTCTGACGCAACAGCCTTTTGAGGGCATCGAAACCTGGTCTCAGCTGGTTGCATACTGCACGGCTTTGCTGTGTGCCGCGGCCGGAACCCCCTATATTCCTGCTGACACCGAGGCTAGCCATCCCGGCACCTCGCTCTTTGAGTTTGAGGTCCACCCAGAGTACGAACTCAATCAGCAATGTCTGCTGCAAACCGAGACGGCTGTCGTTGGCGCCAAGGACAGGATACTCAAGGTGCTGGACGCCTTGCTTGACACCCGAACGCTGCCTCCCCTTTATCAGCGTTTCTGTGCAGAAGTCTCGCCGGAACTGCAACCTAACCAGGATCTTCAGCACGACAAAGCCACTGCCAAGGTGCATCTTGGGCAGATGACCGGTGAATTCCCCCTCTCGCCCAAGCAGCGCAATGCCCTTCATCACTTTTTAAAGCAGGAAGAATGCGAGATCTTGGCGGTTAATGGGCCGCCTGGCACCGGCAAAACCACGCTTTTGCGTTCGGTGGTGGCCAGTTTATGGTCACAGGCAGCGCTGGAAGAAAAAGAACCGCCACTTATTGTTGCCACTTCCAACAACAACCAGGCCGTAACCAATATTTTGGAAAGCTTTGCCAAAGTCGATGAAGAGGGGCTGGATGAGAATTTACAAGGGCGCTGGGTACCCGAAGTTGCCAGTTACGGGCTTTATTGCTGCGCAAGCAATAAAGCCAACGAGAAAAACCCCTACATGTACCTTGGCCCAAGGGGCGAAGGCTGCATGAAGAAATGGCAGACACAAGACTACCTCAACAGTGCTACTGAACACTTCATTGAAAAAGCTGGCCTTTGGCGGACCGAGCCTGTTGCGGATGTGGCTCAGGTTAAGAAGCAGCTGCACCAAGCACTCAGGCAAACACAGCAGGCGATCATTACTGGAATAGATTGCCTGGCGGCGTTCCAAGGCATTGAGCAAGAGATTGTCGACAGCTACGGCAGCGTTGAGTCCCTTCTGAAGGAAATCGCCTCAACGGAGCAACTTTATGACACCAGTGAAACCGAATATACCAAGTTAAAATCCCAATTGGATGAGCTCTATCTGTTGTGGGAGGGCCGAAGCATATGGATCCGCTTACTCCTTTGGCTGCCGTCTATCCGCAAAGAAGAGTACCGAAAAACCGCCCGTTTGTTGAACCGTTGGGATCTCCACCTTGAGGATCATGCTGATGCTGCTGTTGAAGCGTGGCTCACGACTCGAATCCGGCAACACAAGGCAAAGCTGGATGCGACCCAGCGGAAGTTATCCAAACTGCATAAGTACCGGGATGTTTATGGAGGTGCAAAAGCAAGCTTGACATACTGGATTGAACAGCACCAGCCACCGAAGCTCTTTACGAAAGCTCTTGCGGACCAAGTCAGCGAAATCAATGACCGTGTATTGCGCTTTAAGCTGTTCAAGCTGGCCTCCCATTACTGGGAGGCGCGTTGGCTGCTGGAGTTGAAGGAATTTTTTGCCAATGACGATTCAGATAAGAAGTCGCCAACAAAGGTGCTGCGCAAGTTAAGGCGTTTTTCCAAGCTGACTCCCTGTTTTGTTTCGACGTTTTATATGGTCCCCTCGACCTTCATGGCTGGTGCCTTTCAGGACGGTACATGGACGGATATACCCCTCTTCAATGAAATTGACCTGCTGATCGTCGATGAGGCCGGTCAGGCGTTGCCAGAGGTATCGGCCGCTAGTTTTGCATTGACAAAGCGTGCCTTGATTGTAGGCGACACAGATCAGATTGAGCCGGTCTGGAGCGTGCCCGCAAGTGTTGACCGAGCTAACCTGAAGTTGTTTGATCTGCTGGATAATGAGCAGCAATACGATGATTTTTGGTTGCAAAGCGGCCTGCTTGCCAGCAGTGGTAACATTATGCGGGTGGCCCAGCGGCAATGCCATTACCACCAGTTTGGCGAACTCCAGCGCGGCTTGTATCTCACTGAGCACAGGCGCTGTTATGACAGCATCGTCAGTTATTGTAACACTCTGGTTTATAAAGGAATATTAGAGCCTCTCAGAGGTGAGCCGAAAGCCGCCGTGCCTTGGGGCACCATGTCTATGATCCCGGTATCAGAGGCGTCTAAGCCTTATGGCGGCAGCCGAGGTAACCCCGGAGAGGCCAGACAGATCGCACAGTGGCTCTCCAAAGAACGAAACAAAATCCTCGACTACGCCAGAAATACCAACCCTAAATGGGCTGATAAAGACGATACCGAAGTGCTGAAATTGGCGGTGGGTATTGTCACGCCTTTTAACAAGCAAGCCGTGTTAATAAGGACTGAGCTTAAAGAAGAAGGTATTTCAGGTCTCACCGTTGGCACAGTACATAGCCTACAAGGCGATGAGCGATTGATCGTGATCTTTTCCAGCGTTTACGGTGAAAATGACCGGAGCGTCGGAAAGTTCTATGACAATGGACCCAATATGCTCAATGTGGCCGTCTCCCGTGCTAAAGATGCCTTTCTCGTATTTGGCCACCCTGACGTTTTTGGTGCTACTGATGCGGGCACGCCTTCTGGCATTCTACGCTCCAGGTTAGGGCAATTAAAAGAATTAAAAAATTAATTCGTATTCGCCGATGATCTCCAGGCTACGCACGAAAGCGCGCCGCAAGGTGGGGTCAGACTGAAAGGCAGTAGCATCCAAGCCGGCACTCTGCGCCTGGAGGTAATAGACCTCATCCAGCATATGCCTGAGATAATCCGTCTCAGATGACCACATATTCCAACTCTGCAAGAATGCGCGGGCCGAGGTAAGGGCTGAGGCTATTGGGGGTGACGATCTCGACCCGACGTCCGAACAGGTCATCGCAATAAAAGCTGAGATCCATAAAATGGTCGAAGGTCGCCGCGCCGGGTGCAAACTCGACGAACAGGTCGATATCACTATCGGCCCGTGCCTCGTCCCGTTGGAACGAGCCGAAAAGGCCGAGCCGTTGGACGCCGAAGGCGCGGATGGCCTGCTCGCGCTCATGGATTAAACGAATAAGATCACTTTTTTCGGAGATGGGAAGTGAAGTAGTCATTCGTGGTTCTTATCGTTCAGGCGGATTTCAACCTGCCGGCGATGTCCGATTTGGCCTGGGCCAGGATGGAGTCACGATCGATGCCGTCCAGGATATTGCGGATGACCAGTTTGGGCCCCGCCTCTCCCCAGGATTTGCCGTGGGCCAGATAGACCTCCGCCGCCTGCCCCACTACATAGGTGGCATAGTAGGCGACGGCGCCCTGGGCGGTGCCGGTCACCAGGGTGGACAGGCCGCCGGTCCCCAGCTTGAGGGCGGAGGACAGGAGGTTGATACCCCACACGGTCCCCATCAAGAGTGCCATCTGGGTGGCGATGGTCTTGACCAGGGTCCCGGCCTCAGCCTTCGAGAGGGCCAGTCCGTAGAGCTTGGACAGGTGTACCACCATCCCCGCATCGACGGCGGCGGCGGCCAGGAGGTCCACTACCGGAATGGGATTGAGCGCCACCGAGATGCCCTTGGTGACGCAGTAGGTCCGGATCAGCCTGGCCCCCAGCGTGCGCTTGACCTCCAGGATGCGTTTCCCCACCTTGTCGCTCAGGTCCCCGGCGAAGAGCGAGGCGTTGAGTGCCGCCAGGGTCTCCCCTTCCGCTTCCAGGAGCTCCCACAGGCGTTGCTTCAGGGCCGCCATGTCCGGCTCGCTGCGGCGCAGGGTTTCGGTCTCCCGGCCGTCCGCATCCACGAGGATGACCAGACGCTCCGCGGGCCGGGCGCTGACGCAGACGATGTTCCCGGCGTCGATGTAGCCTTGGGTGTGCAGCTGCAGGGAGGCCAGGATCTGCTCTCGCTCATCCCTGGTATAGCGATCGATCTTGTTGAATACCAGGATGATAGGCCGCTGGTCCCCCACCAGGACCCGCAGGGCCCGGATCTCGGTCTCCGTAAGATCCCCGTCCACCACGAAGAGCACCAGATCCGAGCGGGCGGCCACCTCATGGGCGAGGCGTTCGCGCTCGTCCCCCCGGACCTCGTTCAGGCCCGGGGTGTCGATCAGATAGACGCCGCCGGTATGGTATTCCTTCCATTGACCCATGGCGCTGGATTTGGTTTCGCCATGTAGGGGACTGGTGCTGAAGCGGTCCTCACCGAGCAGGGCGTTGAGGAGCGCGGATTTGCCCACACTCACGCGGCCGAAGACGGCGATATGGATATGGCCTTGCTCCAGCTTCTCGAGCATGGCCTCCACCTGGCGATAGTCCTCGACCAGGGACGCGCGCACCGGCGGCGGGATACGCTGATCCTGCACCAGCTCCCGCAGGCTCTCCCGCGCCAGATCCAGATGGCTCGGGTCAGCCGTTGGCCCCTTGTCGCTCCGCCTGGGGTGCTTCGCGGATGTCCAGGGCAAGTCGTGCAAAACGCTTTGCGCGCGCTTCCAGATCTCCACTCAGACCCTCCTCAAAGACTTGTGCCGCCTGGGCCGGCCGCAGGGCGCCCCGAGACTCCAGTGACCGGGCCACCGCCTTCCCGAGGGCATCGAAGATCATGCCATAGGCCGCGGCATGGGTGATACCGCCGGCCAGGGTGCCGAGACCGGGGAAGGCCTTGAGGGCATTCCCGGCCACGGCGAGCATGATAGTGCTGCTGCGGGCGACCCGCTTCTGCACCAGCTCCAGCAACAGATCCGTGTCCATGCGCCGCACCGGGATCTCATACAGATTGGCCAGCTCCTTGACCATGCTCACCCCGAGATAGCCTTGGATCACCAGGTCGGAGCCGGGGGTGATGGCGGCCATGGCGCCGACCATGGCCTTTCTGGAATAGCTGCGGGTGAGCGCCTCGGCGCGCCCGCGGTGATGGGCCAGCTCCGCCTCGTCGAGCCGCTTGGCTACCAGCACGAAGACGCTGGTGTCACGCAGCTTCTCCAGCACCTCCGGGTCCTCGTCCAGGTGGCGCTGCAGGGCCGTGCGCAGTGCCTCCACCCGCGGCGGCATCTCCCGCACCACCCGTTCCTCACGCCCGTCCGGCAATACCCGCAGGACCTCGCGCTTGCCCCCGGCCTGCACGGCCACCAGCTCCACCCGGCTCCCCTCCTCTCCCCTCCCCTCGCCCCCGGGCGCCTGCAACCGCTCCCGCAGGCGCGCCAGGAGCAGCTCGAGCTCGGACCCCTGGTAGCGATCGGTCTTGTTCAAGGCGACGATAGCCGGCTTGCCCAGTGCCAACAAGGCGCTCAGATCCGTGAACTGAGTCCGGCTCAGGTCCCCGTCGCAGACATAGACCACCAGGTGGGCGCGCATGGCCTCCGCCCGCGCGGTCTCATCCAAGCCCGCCCCGACTTCATTGGTACCCGGCATATCGGTAAGCACCAGCTCATCACCGCTGCTGCTGCGCCAATTGTAGGTTGCGATCTCCCGCGTAGTACCGCCGGTGGCGCTGACGGCGGGCTTGGCCTCCGGCAACAGGGCCTTGATCAGCGAAGATTTGCCGCTGCTGATCTCACCGAAGAAGCTGACCTGGATCCGACCGGCGGCCTTGCGCTGCTTGAGCAGTGCCAGCTCGCGGCGCACCGCCGCCATATCCATGCCCGCCGCCGCGCCCCGCTCCAGGCGTTGCTCCAGTTCCTCCCGATCCACCCGCGGCGGTGCCTGGGGCCGCTCCGCCCGCGCCCGCCGCCCGAGCCGGGGCCGCAACAGGCGCCACAGGGCGAACCCCCCTACCCCGCTGATGGCGAGAAAGCCGGCGACGTAGAGATAGAAGAACCAGGTCGGGCCCTCCCGCAGGCGCGTCCAGACATCGAACGCTGTATCCGTCAGGATCAGCAACGTCCACAGCAGGAGCAAGGTCAAGAGCGCCACCGCCAGGGCGAGCCCGACCCGAATGAGCTTGGATGGTTGGAGACGGTGGCGCATCAAGGCGCTGGAATCATCGACTACGATGACTCATTATACCCGTCGCAGATGGGTTTTGCGGAAAGCGAGGGGCGTTTATATCGATATCGTGCCCGATAACAAGGCGTGACAATGAGAACGTTTGGACGTAAGCACGGACCTACTTTCAAAGTT
Organism: Candidatus Thiosymbion oneisti; assembly: GCF_004359955.1. Lineage (NCBI taxonomy): Bacteria > Pseudomonadati > Pseudomonadota > Gammaproteobacteria > Chromatiales > Chromatiaceae > Candidatus Thiosymbion > Candidatus Thiosymbion oneisti. The sequence continues at coordinate 69,496 of NZ_SMSC01000009.1, read as the reverse complement.
TGTCTCATCAATAGCCCCTGCCCCGACCTGGAGGACGACAGGTTGGAGCCGCCGCTCGGACTCCTCTATCTGGCTTCCGTCATACGCGAGTCAGGTAACTACGTGTGTTTGATAGATCTGGCCGGAATCCGCAATCCCGATTCGGCAAGCGAACTCCCGAACGGATTCGACTTATATGGTTTCTCGACCTACAGCGTCACCTATCACACCAGCTTGGGGCTTGCATTGGCCGTGAAACAACGTAATCCCAGGGCGATCATTGTGGCCGGTGGCCCCCATGCGACGGCGCTACCCGAAAGGGTTTCGGAAGACGGATTTGACGTGGTGATAACAGGGGAAGGGGAGGTCGCAATCGAGCAATTGTTACAGATACTGCAGGATGGCCAACGCCCCCCACGCATCATGGCCACCCCTCATCCGGAACCGCTGGACGACTTGCCGATCCCGGCGTATGAGTTGGTCGATTTAGCGAGCTATCACCGCCGGGTCTCCGGTGAACCCAGTCTTTCGGTGCTGAGCAGCCGTGGCTGCCCTTTTCCTTGCACATTCTGTAACTCGAACATCATGGGCCGGGCGCGCCGAGTCCGTTATCGGTCTGCGGAGAGCGTTGCCGCTGAAATCCGTTATTTGAAGTCTCGTTATGGTATCGAACATTTCCGCTTTCAGGACGATCTCTTTACGTCGAATCCCGGGCGTATCGCCGAGCTGACTCCCCTGTTGCAGGCCGAGGGCATCGTCTATCGATGTTTCGCACGAGTGACCGGTTTTACACCCGAGATCGCCCGGATGCTGGCAAACAGCGGTTGCCGGCACGTAAGCTTCGGTGTCGAGTCTGGAAGTCCAAGCATTCTGGGACGCCATGCCATGAATAAGCGCCAAAATCCTGAACAGATCAGACGCGCCTTGAATAATGCGGCACGTGCCGGGCTGATGTCTCGCATCTATCTGATCGTGGGTTTTCCCGGCGAAACGGAACAGACGATCGCGGAGACACTCGCCCTGGTGAAGGACTGTCCGTGGGACGAATTCATGGTATATCCTCTGATCGCTTATCCGGGCACACCGATCCATGACAATCCGGAGCGATTCGGGATTGTGACGATAGATCACGATTATTCGCAATACCTTCAGATCGGGCGCGAGCGCAGGGCCGGCTTCACCATCCGAACCCGTCACTTTGGACCCGACCAAGTACGGACCTGGCGTGATCGTGTGATCAACGAACTGATTGCCGACGGCCGCACTTGGGCAGGTCTATCGAAAGACTTCAAATAGGGCTTTCACGAGTCATGAATAGAGATGCGATGTCATTGTTTGCTAACTCAGCACATCGGACATTCCCGGTGTGCACCCAAGTGACGTTGGTTCATGGAGTCTGTGACAGTTATTGCGTTTCCTGCCCGGTGGGCCGGGTGCGTTACGGTGATGCCGACGAGCGTGCCGTGGCGGAAGTAGGCCCTCGTCGGCACCGCATGATGGCGTTCGATCTGTTCCGCAAGGTTGCCGACGAGGTCGCCCTCCATGCGCATGCCTGGCTGCGCATCCATGCCCGCGGCGAACCCTTGCTGCATCCCGACTTTGTCGCCATGGTGGAATACGCGAAACGGAGCGGCGTGCGATTGGTACAGACCTTTACGGATGCCATTCGCCTCGATGAGTCGATGTCACGGGCTATCTTGGCCGCCGGTTTAGACGTGATCGAGTGCTCGGTGCACGGGCATACCGAGACCTATCAACCCCTGATGCGCAACGGAAAGTATTCCCAAGTGGTGGCGAACATCGTCCGGTTTCGCCGTCTGCGCGATGCCCTGGGTGCTTCTACCAGGTTGGTGGTTTCCGCCGTCGATCAGCCGGGGTTCCAATCGGAAAAGGAGGCCCACCGCGCCTTCTGGGACCAGCATGCCGATCAAGTGATCTATCGCCCCTATCACAGCTGGGGCAACCGGATCGAAGGACCGGGCGCCACACAGCCCGACCGGCGCCACCCCTGCGCACAACTCTGGACCCGCTGCACCATCGGGCCGAGTGGAAAGGTGCTTGCTTGTTTCAATAGCTGGTCGGAGTTGGAAGAAGAAGTGCTCGGCGACCTCAATTCGCCCCACGCCACGATTGCCGAAATCTGGCAGTCCGAGCGCGCCCGTCGGGTCCGGCAGGACCACTTCGACGCCTTGTACTCATTACCCTGCTGTCGTGACTGTCGGGATTGGACCGGTAGTGCCTGGGGTAATAACAGCTACGAGTCCCTATTGGAGCATAGACTGAACTTGGGAGAAAACCGTGACGCTTGACTATGGTTGCACGCGGCTTGGCAACCCGCCGGCCGCAAGCAGCTTCGCTCCATGGCCGACGTCCCTCGGCATTGAGGTCACCGGGCGCTGCCAGCTCCGCTGCCGCCATTGCTTCAACGAATCGGGACCTGAACGCGGGCAGGAGCTGCCCCTGGCATTGATCGAGCGCACCCTCGACGAGCTGCGGAGCTGGGGCGTCGCTCAGGTTCGTATCACCGGTGGCGAACCGACCCTGTATTCGCGTCTGGACGAATTGTTCGACGCCTGTGCCGGGCGCGCCATTGCCGTGACCCTGAACACCCACGGCGTACTGGCGGAGACCACGCTGAAACGACTGTTGGAAGCCGAGATCGAACGCTTCATCGTCAGCCTGGACGGCTTAGAAGCAGCGCATGACCGGTTGCGGGGCGTCGGGAGCTACCGGCGTGTCGTCACGACCTGCCGCGCGCTGCGTGAGGCCAAGCGGCCGCTCACCATCGCCTGCCATTTCGGCCGCGACACTATCGATGATCTATCCGGCCTGGCGGCCCTGGCGGCAGAACTCGGCGCGGATCTGAAGCTCACCCCCTTGCGGCCGACCGGCCGCATCCTTGCTCAATCGGCAGAGTCCCTGCCGGGACCCCAGGACTGTCTCGAAGTGGCCCGTAAGGTCGTGTCCTTGCGTAGGCATTACTCCGCTATCCGAATCCTGACCGATTTCGACATTCTCGACGAGCAGCGGGAGCCCTTCGCCGTCACCGATGCCTGGAGTGCTTGCGGTGCGGGCCGGGTTATGGTGAATATCGCTTGGAATGGGGATGTCTATCCCTGTGCCTTTTTCGTCACCCCGGATCGCAGGTTCAGTGCCGGCAGCTTGCACCAACGCACCCTTGGAGAGATCTGGCGCGAATCGCCGGTATTCGAGCCGTTCCGCGTCCACACGAAATCGTCCGCTTGCCAGGCCTGTGCGCACTATCGCAGACACTGCGCCGGTGGCTGTCCTGCGGTGGCGCACTTCCGGCTCGGGGTGTTGGACACCTTGGACCCGAACTGCTTCGCCCATCTTACGAATACGCAGCCATGATTCGGCATGTGATTCGGCAGGAACGCCGGGGCGGCTATTGGATGCTTCGGGATCAAGGTCGGGTGGTCCCCCTTGGTCCCAGTGCCTATCGTTGGCTGGCGGCCTCGATCGATGCGGAATCCGCGCCGGTCGAAGATCATATGGAACGTGCCGCTTGGGATGAAGACCCCACGCTCTATGCCCTCATCGGACAGCAAGGACTGACCCGGAAAGCAGCCCGATCGACCATCCGCCTGGTTCCCAGCCCTGTCCCGCAAACCCAATTGCCACGGGATGCCGTGGCGGCACCCAAGCGTATCTATTTCGAGATGACCCGCCGGTGCAATCTGGCCTGTCGCTCGTGCTTCAATGCCTCCCGCTTGCCTCTGGACGACGAGATGGGCCTGGACCAAGTGCTGGACGTCAATCGTCAGGCCTGGGACCTGGGCGTCTTCGAGATGCGCTACACCGGCGGGGAATGCACGACTCTGCCGTGGTTTCCACGCGTGATCGAGGATGCCTGTCGCAAGGGCTTCTACATCTCGGTGGGCACCAACGGCATCTGGTCCGAAACGGCCTTGGAATGGCTTCCTCGGTCGGGAATCGACTGGCTCATCCTGTCCCTGGACGGCGACCGTGACAGCAACGATCAGATCCGGGGAAGAGGGACCTATGACAAGGTCCTGCGGACACTGCGGATAGCGGTGGAAAACTCCGTGCGTACCCGCATCAACATGGTGGTCGCGCGTCACAACCGGGACAGCATCGAGGCGGTGGCGAGGGTAGCCGTGGACCACGGGGTGGAGAGTCTCAACCTGATCCCGCTGCGTCCTTACGGCCGCTCCCTGCGCGAGCTGGCGCACGCGATGTTCGACCAGCAGGATTTCTACGGCTTCATCCGCGAGATCAATCGGTTGCGTAGGCAATTCCCTGGGCTGTGCTTCGCCACCACCATCGACCTGTTGGCCCCACAGGCCCGTACTTCGCACGATCCGGTGGTGGAAAAGAAGACCACCTGCGCAGCCGGGGTGGAGGCCTGTGTGGTCGGACCGCAAGGAGATGTCTACGGCTGCTCCTATAGCCCGGCCTCATTTCCCGACTCGGAGGATCACGAGGGCCGAAGGGTGTTCGTGGCCGGCAACCTGCGCCGGGAGCCGTTGGGCCGGATCTGGCGTGACAGCAGTCGCTGGGCGGTATTCCGGGATCTCAACCGCTACAAACATCCGAAATGCCTGACCTGCGGACATCATAAGGTTCGTTGCTCCGGTTCCTGTCCGATCATGGCCTGGCACGAGTTGGGGCAGAATGCCGGCACCACCAAACGCGGCGAGGACATCTCCAAGGTTTGCGACCCTTACTGCTTTGCTGACCTGCTCATCGATGCGCGCGCGGAGGTAGATGCATGAAGGACCTACGCGAACGCGAGCTCAATCCGTTCAAGATCCTCCATCACTGCGACCGTTTGCAGCGCTTGGCTCGGGGACAGGATGTGGTCCCGGTCACGGTGGAGATCGACCCCGTCGCCTATTGCAATCATGCCTGTGGTTGGTGTGTGGACCCGATCCACGAGCCGGTAAAAATGGCCTGGTCCACCTTCGAGCGGTTGACCGATGAACTGGCCGGCTTCCGGATAGCCGGACGAGGCGTCGAAGGCATCGTCTTCAAGGGCGGGGGCGAACCCAGCCTGCACCCTGAATTCCTGGCTATGGTCAGGTGTAGCTCGGACCTGGGGCTGGCCGTAGGTATCGTGACCAATGGCTCGCGGTTGCAGGGATGTTCCGCGACCCTGGCCGACCATGCCGCCTACGTCCGGGTAAGCATCGACGGCCCGACGCCGGACAGCCATCGGCGCATCCACAACAGCAACGACTTCGACCAGATCCTGCAAGGGGTCTCCGACCTGGTATCGGCTCGCGAGAACCGGCGACACCCGGTGATCGGCCTCAGCTTCGCCATGGATATCCACAGCCTGGACCTGGCCGGCGCAGCAATCGCTCTCGGCGAACGGCTGGCGGTCGATTATGTCCTGCTACGTCCGCCCTTTTTCGAGGAGGTCGGCCGCGCGCCCACCATGAGCCCGGCCGAGGCCGAACGGGTCCGCCAAGACTTGACCCGGACCGCTATCGCCTACCAGGGTGCCCTGGAGGTATTGGTAGGGAACTGGGTCGGCGACGCCGAGCAAGGGGTGGAGCAAGCCCTAGCACCCAGCGGCCGCCGTGATACCCGAGTCGAGCGCTCGTTACCCATCGAACACCGCACCGGGCGCTGCCTGGCCTCTCCATTGCTGGCCGTGGTCACCGCCGATGGTACCCTTTACGGCTGCTGCAACCTGCGCGCCTTGCCGGACTGGGCCATGGGGCGCTTGGATTACGCCGCGGGTGTTGGTTTTGCCCAACTCTGGCGCAGCAAGCGACGGCGCGAGGTCTTGGCGCGCATGCACCGCACCGCCTGTATCCGGCACTGCACCCATCCGTTGGCGCGCTATAACGAGCTCATCGAGGTACTGCGGGATAGCGACAGACCGCATAGTCAGTTTGTTTGATCGAAAGGTTCTTGAAAGGGGCGATCGTCATGAGCAAAGTCCGGGTATTCATTGCCTATGCGTCAAAGGACAAAGCGTATCGCAAGGCGCTGCAAAAACAGCTCGCCTACCTGAAACATGACGGCTTGATCGAGGTTTTCTTTGATGGAATGATCGAACCTCCCGAGAAATGGGGTGTCATTCTGAAAAGGAAAATCCAGGAAGCCGAGGTCGTATTATTTCTGCTCAGCGCTGACCTGATCGACTCGAACTATGTAATGAATGTGGAGGCCCCAGCGGCTATTGATCGGTATGAAAAAGGGGAATGTCTTGTAATCCCCATTCTTGTGCGCGATACGAACCTACCGGAAGTCTTTTCAAGTCGCCAGTACCTCAGGAGCCACGACGGAACGGCCGTAGCCTCCAGTACCGATCAGGATAGGGCATGGCAACACATCGCCGGAAAGATAGAAACAGAGGTAAAGCTCATCGCCAAACGCGAGGCAAGCCGCGAAGCCGGCTTCTCGACCCTGCTGCTGCAAGAACTCCGGCTGGTGTTACCTGGGCGCCTTGAGAAGTCGTCGATCGTATGCCTATGCAGCCGGACCGGTATTGGATGGTATCGAGACTTTCAGGCTGAGATAGAGACGCTGAGCGACTCGAAATCCAGTCGCCCCGAGGTTCGCTTCTTATTTCTGGATCCGGACAGTGAAACCTTCAAGCTCGACAGCCTCTTGAGTTGGGACCCCATTGAATATACGGATTCGATTATGGTCCGCACTCCCTATAAAAGAACAGAGAAAGCAAAGGGGCTTTATAGCGAGCTGCAGGGCAGAGGGCATGAAGTCCGGGTTACCAACGTCCTCCTGCCAACCGCATTCTGGACCATAGGGACAAATCAATCCAAAAAACTTGAGACCGCCTACATCGAAGTACCCGTCTGGAAATCACGGCATGGCGGCAACCTCTATATCGAGGCAAACAGTGCCGGTACGACCGACAAGTATGTGAAGGCTTACTCCGGTGTCTTCAATGCCCTATGGCGTGATGCAAAAAAATGGACCCCATCCGGCACCCAATGATCCGGTGAATTATCTTTCCGAGGTAATCGCTCAGACTCCACCTCGTCATTCTGGCAGGGATTGTCGGAATCCAGTGCCATGGATGGCGAAACAGGGGGGTCTGAACGATTACGACCGAAGACTGCAAATGGCATTGTTACAAGAGCATGGTGTCATCGTCCGCGGCGAGTTCGCCTTGGTCGATGCCTTCACGGTTCGCTATCTGCAAAATCTGGCCAGGCGCCATGGACGGGTCTTCGTGGCGCCGGATCGAGCACTCTTGGCTCCGGCTGTTGGAATGAGTGACCTGCGATACCTGTTGAGCCGATTATCTTGTGTCGCAGGCGTCCTGGAAACGGCCTGTGTGGTGGCACCAGGGATCGCCAGTGTGACATTCCCCATTGACGCCAATCTGGACCACATCCGCAGCATGCCAACTCCCGCCTCGTTGGACGAGCCGGTCCCTCCAGGCTGCTCGATGGCAGAGCTACTGACCAGTGGTACTAAGCCACTGGTTCTACTCACCGGTTGCTTCGACCTTATCCACGCCGGGCATGCTCGCCTGATCGAGGCGGCAACCGCCTATGGCCCAACGCCCGTCGTGGCAATGCTCACATCCCGAGGTATCTCGGCGCAACCCAAGAATCGGGGGGATAGACCTCTGTGGCGCATGGTCGACCGCCTAGCGATTCTGCGTGCCTTGCGTATTCCGCTTCGATGTGTGTTCTTCGATGGACCGGACAGCCGGGCACTCATCCATATTCTGCACCCTGATTACTGGGTCAAGGAAATTGGAGATCGAGCTCGACCCATTGTTCAGGAGGAGGCCGGTTTGTTGGAATCCTTGGGCGGCCAAGTAGTCTGGATTGCGAACGAAAGCAGTTCTTCGTCAACTGAAATTGCACGAGCGATAAAGAAATTAAGTGCTGCAAATGATGCTGCCTAGAATGCCGGCGACAATAGACGAAAGAGAGTTGCCGGAGCCTTGCCCATACCCCACCATCGGACCATGAACCCGAGCACCGACAGATTCTGGGAGACCACCGCTTTGGCCGATATGACCCCCGAGCAGTGGGAATCCCTCTGCGACGGTTGCGCCAAGTGCTGTCTGGAAAAACTCGAGGACCTGGACACCGGGCGTATCCATTACACCAACGTGGCCTGTAAATTGCTGGATCTGGACACCTGCCGCTGCGGCGACTATGCCGAGCGGGCCCGGATCGTCCCCACCTGCATCATCTTGACACCGGCCGTGCTGGAGCAACCCCGGTGGCTCCCTGCCACCTGCGCCTACCGGCTGATGGCGGAGAACCGTCCCCTACCCGCTTGGCATCCGCTGCTCACCGGCGATCCCGGAACCGCGCAAAGGGCCGGGGCGTCCGTCCATGGGCGCGTCATCAGCGAGAAAGACGCAGGCCCCTTGATACATCACCTGGTCGATTGGGTCGAATAGCCGGGAGCCTTCATAATCATTGATGCGGTTCGCGCGGCGAGAACCTGCACCGGCCGGCAAGCTCGGAACCACCGCGCTCACCAGCATCCTACGTGCTAGGCGGGAGCTACTTGTCAGCGCATTTCTGCCGCGCAACGTACTCATCGAGAAGCTGCCGTATCATTTTCTGATACTGCATATGATGCTTCTTTGCGGCTTCCTTAAAATAGGCAACGCTTTCCGAGCTCAGCGAGATCGTGACCTTCGTTTGTTCCCTACGGAGTGCCAATTCCTCCGGGGAAGGCAGGAAATCAGGGACCAAACGCACTTCACCGATTGGCCCATCGCTATATTGAATTGGCTTGCTCATAGACCTGCTTACCTTTCCGCCAGTAACCCGCGCCAAAGATGCGAATGCGGTTTTTCCGGTAGGTGAACCTCACCGTGAGAACGCCGGTAAGATTTCGATTCATGCCGAAGCAAAAATACCGCTTTTCCTCTCGGCTATGGCCCGGATCCTCGGCAATGATACGTTTCGGATCGAGAAATGCGTATTGTGCCTCATAGAAAGAGACGCCGTGTTGGCGTCGATTCTCGATGTTTTTTGCCTCATCCCACTCGAAGTTCGTCCTGTCCATGTCCGCAGTTTAGCCTGGATATGGGTGTTTCGCCACACTTTGGTACGTTAACGGCAGGGCGATCGAATTGGATGCGGCTCGGCGGACAGAACCCGTAGGGTGGGCTGTGCCCACCAATACGGCGCCTATGGTGGGCACAGCCCACTACGGGCTACGGAGCAGTCCAGGCCGGATTGAGCATGGGAAAAGGCATCTTTTTATCCACAGATTGCGCAGATTTTCACAGATTATTTCATGCTTCATCTGCGGAAATCGGCGTCATCTGCGGATCAAATAAGGAATGTAAACCCTGGATGCGGTGAGCGCGGTGGTTTTGAGCTTGCCGGCCAGTACACCCTCGCCGCGCAAATCGCTACGCTGCTCCGTCAGGTCCCCCCGGCCGGCTCGAATAGCTCGTCCAGATACTGGATCAATTCGCGCAATTGGAGCGCCATGATGGCGAACTCGGCGTCGAATCTGGCCGCCTCGTCCTCGATATCCGGCTCCCGGGCCTCGTCGAGCAGGGCCTCGGCAAAGCGCAGACGCCGCAGGGAAAGGTCCTCCTGCAACAGAAATTCCAGTTGCTCCCGCCACTGGAGGGCAAGCTTGACCACCTCCTTGCCGGCACGCAGGTGGGTAGCGATCTCCTCCGCCCCCAAATCCTGTCCGCTGCAGCGCGCCAAGGCCCGTTCGTCGCGGGCATCGCGCAGCTCGCAGACGTCCCCCAGCGCCAGGCCCTCGGGCATCTCCCCGGTCGCGACCCAGCGGGTCATAATGACCGGCGGCGGGTTTCCCGGCCGCGGCGGGCGGACCCGAAACGAGCCCAGGGTGTCCCGCAGCAGGCCGACCAACTCCTCAGCGCCCTTCTCGCTGGCGGCATCCACCACCATCCAACCGGCCACCAGATCCAGATAGGCGTGGATCTGACGCGACCGGGTGAAGGCCCGCGGCAGCATGTCCAGCAAGACCTCCTCGCGCAACTGCCGGCGCTCCCGGCGCCCCACAGTGCGCGCCTCCCGCTCCTCAAGGTCCACCACCCGCTCGTCCAGGGCCTCACTGACCACGGTAGAGGGCAACAGCCGCTCCTGACGCCGCGCGCACAGGGCAATACAGCCGTTGCCCGCGTGGCTCAGCGCCTGCGTCTGCTCCCCCAGGGGCGGATGCCAGCCGAGACTGGCGGTCTGCAACGGGCCGCAGGGATGGAACCGACGCGCTGAGAGCTGCTGCTCGAGGCCGTCCGCATCGATGGCGGACGGTTCTTCCAGGCGGTAGAGACGGACATTCTTGAACACATCGACCCCGATTCGTTTACCAAAGATGCGGGATTATCCGGGCTGCCAGCCCGGATGCAAGGCAATGTCGTTAGTAGGGTGGGCCGTGCCCACCAATACGGCGCTTCACAGCCCTGCTCCCCGGAGAGGAGGGTGTCGCAACAGCCCCGCTCCCGGTCTCTGGTTCCCAGGCAGCGCCTGGGAACGAGAAAACTCAGCCTGACTGAATTGACCATTTGGACCGGCAACTCGGCATTCAGGTCCTCCCCGCTAGCCGGAAGGGCCAACGAAATATCGGTAGTTCCGGGATAGCCCACCGACAGAATGTCGGTTGACGACAAGAGTCCAGGTGTGGCGGTCCATATCCAGTGGGATAGAGCCGTTTATTCCCGTGCCTGATGAGGCAGGCCTGGGAAGCCGCTGCAAACCGTCAAAGAGTTAAGACCGGTTCTACGTCCCAAAAATTTACCGATGTCGGGGACCGCCGTCTTTCAGACGGCTTACAGACCCCATCACCAGCTGGCGGCAACGCTCAGCGCAGACGCCCTCTGGGCCGCACCCGATAACGCCGGACAGCCGGCAGGTTTGGTTCCCGTGTATACCACCGGCCTGATGCCCTCCGCGGCGCGGAGCAACCAGCTTCCCACGCAGCGCGTGGGAACGAGAAAGAAACGATGTACTCGCAGGAAAGCCGGATCCGTCCCTGAGTCCGACCTACGGGTCCTTCTGCCCGGCCCGCGCGGCGGCGAGATTCTGCCGCACGACCCGAGTGTTCGGATGCTCCGGGCCCAGCTTGCGCTCAACGACCACCAGGGCCTGCTCGAAATAGCCGATGGCCTTTTGGTATTTCCCCAGGGCATACCAGGTCCCTCCCAGATTGTTGCGGTCTCTGGCGACATGGGGATGGTCCTCGCCATAGGTCCTGAGATCGCTGGCCAATGCCTGCTCGTAATAGCCGATGGCCTTCCGGTATTCCCCGAGTGCCTGCCAGGCCATTCCCAGGTTGTTGCGGCGTATTGCGACATTGGGATGGTCCTCGCCGTAGGTCCTGAGATCGCTCGCCAGGGCTTGCTCGTAATAGCCGATGGCCTTTTGGTATTTCCCGAGTGCCTGCCAGGCCGATCCCAGGTTGTTGCGGAGTGTGGCGACATGGGGATGGTCTTCGCCGTAGGTCCTGAGATCGCTCGCCAGGGCCTGCTCGTAATAGCCGATGGCCTTTTGGTATTCCCCGAGTGACTTCCAGGCCGATCCCAGGTTGTTGCGGCGTAATGCTACCTTAGGATGATTCTCGCCGTAGGTCTTGAGATTGCTCGCCAATGCCTGCTCGTAATAGCCGATGGCCTTTTTGTATTCCCCCAGGGCCTTCCAGGCCGATCCCAGGTTGTTGCGGAGTGTGGCGACCCTGGGATGGTCCTCGCCGTAGGTCCTGAGATCGCTCGCCAATGCCTGCTCGTAATAGCCGATGGCCTTGTCGTACTCCCCGAGTGAATCCCAGGCCATTCCCAGGTTGTTGCGGTCTCTCGCGACATGGGGATGGTCCTTGCCGTAGGTCCTGAGATCGCTGGCCAGGGCCTGCTCGTAATAGCCGATGGCCTTGTGGTATTCCCCGAGTGAATCCCAGGCCGAGCCCAGGTTGTTGCGGTAGGTCGCTACATGGGGATGGTCTTCGCCGTAGGTCCTGAGACCGCTGGCCAGGGCCTGTTCGTAATAGCCGATGGCCTTTTTGTATTCCCCGAGTGACTTCCAGGCCGATCCCAGGTTGTTGCGGCGTAATGCTACCTTGGGATGGTCCTCGCCGTAGGTCCTGAGATCGCTGGCCAGGGCCTGCTCGAAGTAGCCGATGGCCTTTTGGTATTCCCCGAGGTCGTGCCAGGCCGATCCCAGGTTGTTGCGGCGTATTGCCACCTTGGGATGGTCTTCGCCGTAGGTCCTGAGATCGCTGGCCAGGGCCTGTTCGTAATAGCCGATGGCCTTTTGGTATTCCCCGAGGTCGTGCCAGGCCGATCCCAGGTTGTTGCGGTCTCTCGCGACAGCGGGATGGTCCTCGCCGTAGGCGTCCAGATCGCTTGCTAAGGCCTGCTCATGGTAGTCCTTGGCGGCCTTGTAGTCGCCGAGGATCCATGCCAGCTTACCCGCGCCCGCGAGATAGCGGCTGTTTTCCGGCGCGAGCCGCACGGCTCGCCGGGCGTGTTCGTAGGCTTTTTGATAGCGGATCTCGTCCAGGGCGATGCGGCTGCGCTGATAGGCCGCCTCGGCGGCGGCCTGGACGGCCGCCTCGTTCCGGGCCTCGATTTGGGCAAATAATTGATCCGCCTGGCTCCGGTCGCCTTGGGCCAAGGCGGCCTTGGCCTGCTCCAGGAGTGTATCCGGGATCTGGCCGCGGATGCCTTCTAACTGGGCGATGCGTTCCTGCAGTTCTTCGACATAGCTCCGGTGGCTGGCTTTGGCATCCGCTAACCGGCGTTCGATCTCCGATTTCTCCTTCTCCAACACCCGGATCTCTCTCTCCAGTACTTGGCGTTCCTTCTCCCGCACCCAGTGTTCCTTAGCATGGGCCTGTTTCAGGCGTTTGGTGACCTCTTGCTCCCGTTCCTTGAGATCGGCCTTGTACTGTTCCAGGGTGATGCCGATCCGGATGTGGGTATCCCCTTCCTGCTTGTACTGGTCGCCCTGGACCTGGTCGAGGGTGACGTGCACAGCCCAGCCGCCGCCGATTGCGGCAGCTACCGCGGCGATCAGTCCGAACAGGGCGATCCAAAATCTGCGCTGATCTTTCGTCATGACCCTTATTCCTAGTGCAGCGTAGTAGAAATCCTAATGCCATTTGTTAATTGGACTTGTACCAGAACGAACCGCACCGAAGAACCACGGATGAACACGGATAAACGCAGATCACAATCCGTGTTTATCTGTGTCCATCCGTGGTTCTAATGCAAGCAATGGTCTCCGTATTTTTACTATGCTCACTGAGGGGTCCATCAATTTTTCGTGGTTGTCATTTCGAGCGAAGCAAATCTTGCTAACTGGGCCGCTTACGCAGATCCTTACGCGGTTGGTTTTACTCAAAATTTCTGTGAAACAATTTGCTAGTACGTCATCTCCGTGTTCTCTGTGTTCTCTGTGGTTCGAATCCGGGGAGCAGGGCTGTGAGGTGCCGTGTTGGTGGGCACAGCTCGCCCTACGGGTTATGGAGCAGTCCGGGTTGGATTGAGCACAGGAACAAACCGTCTTTTTATCCACAGATTACGCGGATTTTCGCAGATTATTCCGTTCTTCGTCTGCGGGAATCTGCGGACAGAAAAGATCGTGTGATCTGTTGCGACCGATTGGCGTTCATTGGCGGCAAAAAAATGGTTCCATATGTTATCGATACTCGGATACTGCTGTACTTACGCCTGAAACATCAGCTCAACACCGCCTCGATGGCCTCGGACAGGCTTTTGACCCGCACGATGTCCAGTGCTTGGAGGCCCGACTTGGGGACATTGGCCACGGGGGCGATGACGCGGCGGATGCCGTGCTTGGCCGCTTCGCGCAACCGGTCGGGGCCGTTGGGGACGGGTCGGATCTCGCCGGAAAGGCCCACCTCGCCGAAGACCGCGAGCGCCATGTCTAGGGGCTGGTCACGGTAGCTGGAGAGTACCGCCAGCAGGACCGGCAGGTCGGCGGCGGTCTCGGTGATGCGCACGCCCCCGACCACGTTGACGAATACGTCCCGGTCGAACATGGCGACTCCGCCGTGGCGGTGCAGCACCGCCAGCAGCATGGCGAGCCGGTTCTGATCCAGGCCCAGGGTCACCCGCCGTGGGTTGGCGAGCGGGCTCGCGTCCACCAGGGCCTGCACCTCGACCATGAGGGGCCGGGTGCCCTCGCGGGTCACCATGATCAGGCTGCCCGACACCGATTCCGTGTGGCGCGACAGGAAGATGGCCGAAGGGTTGGACACCTCCCGCAGGCCACGGTCGGTCATGGCGAAGACGCCGAGCTCGTTGACGGCGCCGAAGCGGTTCTTGATGGACCGGATCAGGCGCAAGGGGCCCGCGCCTTCGCCTTCGAAATAGAGCACCGTGTCCACCATATGCTCCAGCACCCGGGGACCGGCCAGCGCGCCTTCCTTGGTCACGTGCCCGACCAGGAAGATGGCGGTGTCCGCCTGCTTGGCAAAGCGTACCAGCTGGGCCGCGGTCTCCCGTATCTGGGACACGGAGCCCGGCGCCGATTGCAGCAGCTCCGTGTGCAGGGTCTGGATGGAGTCGACGACCATGATCCGCGGTCGTTCCGCCGCGGCCCTGGCTAGCACACGCTCGACACAGGTCTCCGGCAGCAGGCGCACCCCCTCCCCCGTCAGCCCGAGTCGGCGCGCCCGCAGGCCTACCTGCTGGGGTGACTCCTCGCCCGAGACATAGAGCACCGGATGCCCCTGCCCCAGGGCAGCGCAGGCCTGGAGCAGCAGGGTGGATTTGCCGATCCCCGGATCGCCGCCGATGAGTACCACCGAACCCTGGACCAGCCCGCCCCCGAGTACCCGGTCGAGCTCGGCGATGCCGCTCCCCAAGCGGGCGCGTTCCTGGGGCTCCACGGCGGTGAGCAGGACCGCCTCGCTCCCGCCCTCGACGCCCCCGGCATAGCCGGCGCGGCCGGCCGCCGCCGGCAGGTCGGGGGCCTCTTCGACCAGATTCCAGGCCCCGCAGTCCGGGCATTGGCCGCTCCATTTGGGCAGCCTGACGCCGCAGGCGTTGCAGATGTAGGCGTTACGGGCTTTGGTGGTGCGTTTGGTCACCAGTACCTCATTCCTGAATATTTTGCATGTAGGGTCCGCTGCGCGGACCGCTGAGGTGTTGTGGCCATTCAACACGTGCAAACAGTCGGTTAGAGTTAAATGTCAACAGACCCTGGCAATTCTGAATGGCTCTTTATGGATTCCAGACTGCTTTGGAGTGCGCCGGCAAAGCGGCGAGGCCGCATCGAACCTCAACCACGGGGGATACCAGCGGCGTTGGCCGGGAATCCGGGCACTGAGGTTCCACCCGCGCCGCGGCGACGGCGCTTTCCCCTGGTCGCAACACCTTTGCTGGGGACAGATACCTTGCCAAATCCAAAGCGGCGGCAGGATGGTGCCACTTGACCGACCCCCGGCTTATGCCTCGCGCTGTCGGTTCCGGTAAGCATCGGGGTAAGGTTGCCGCCGCACTCCAAAACGTCCGGGGGAACCCTGCCATGATCGTTAGCTGTCCGGAATCCATAAAGAGCCTTCTGAATTATTCGGGGCTGTTTGGGAGACTGGACGTGTTGCGGGTGCGATCCTGAATTATTTGGCGTTGCCCGGAGGATTTGACTGACAGAGGGGGAGCTTGCGCAAATCGAGTTCGGGAATATCGGCAAATCCCCGGTCGTTACTGAATAACACTGCGCTCCGGCTGATTGCGGTGGCAGCGATAATGGCATCCGGCAGTTTCAGGCACCGTGCGAGGCGTAATCGAATCGCCCGTCGTTTCACATCGCCATCGATTCCGATGATGTCCAGGTCGTTGATAAAACGCCGGAGCCACGTCCGCTGATCTTCTGTCAATCCGGCAAAAGAAAGCAACTCCATCTCGGTAATTACGGAGATTGCGTATTCACCAATGGGTAGGTCCTCCAGCAGCAGACCTTTTTGCAGATAAATCACCGCGTTGGTATCCAGAAGCGCCTTTACTCCCATTCATTCCGAGCCTCTTGTTGGTATTCCAGGCCATCGACCGGCCAATCCACCTTGTCGCTATATTGCATGGGGTCGATTGCCTTGGCGGTGTTCCCGGATACATCCGCCAACAGAACCAAGAGCCGGGCTTGATGTCCGTATACCGTCCGGTATCTCTCCGGTACATGAACATTACCGTTGGTGTCAATGATGGTTTCAAATTCTATTGCTTGCATGTTCATCATCTTCTGTTTAGTGGTTCCAATGGAAAAGATTCACAGGCGTTTGCCCCCATGAGGCATCGGGTGCATCTCTCGATGTTCCATCCGCACCCGGGAGGTAACCCGGCACAGGAGCTCGTAGGAGATGGTGCCCGCCCACTGTGCGATCTCGTCCACCGGCAGGTCCGCGCCCCAGAGGGTGACGGGATCCCCCACTCTGGCAGTGGGCAGTCCCCGTAGATCGATGTTGATCATGTCCATGGATATGCGGCCTATCAGCGGCGCCCGTCGCCCGCCTACCAGCACCGGGGTTCCTATGGGTGCATGACGCGGATAGCCGTCGCCGTAGCCGATGGCCGCTACCCCCACCAGCATGTCCTGGGGGCACACATAGGTGCTTCCGTAGCCCACGGCATCCCCCCGGCGCAGGGCGCGCACGGCGATGAGCCGCGTTGCGAGCCGCATGACCGGCCGCAGCCTCAGCTCGGCGGCGGTCCGCCCGATCAGGGGCGAGGCCCCGTAGAGCATGATACCGGGGCGTACCCAGGGGGTCCGGGACGCGGGGCAGGCCAGGATACCGGCGGAGTTGCCGATGCTTAAGGGGTAGTGCGCGGCGGGATCCAGAGCGCGCAGCCGATCGCACTGCAATTGCGTCAGCCGGTCGTGCGGATCGTCGGCCTTGGCTAGGTGGGTCATGAGTCCCACCGGCCCCGCGACCTGCGGATCGGCACTCAGGCGCGCGAGGAGATTTGGCACCTGCTGCGGATCGAACCCCAGCCGATGCATGCCCGTATCCACTTTGATCCAGATGCGCAGGGGCCTGGTCGTTCGAGTCTGCTCCAGGAGCGCCACCTGCTCGGGCCGGTGCAGCGCCAGCTCGAACCCGTGCGCGCGGGCGGCGGCGAGCTCGTCGTCGAACAGGAACCCCTCCATGACCAGGATGGGTTTGGTGATCCCCGCCTCGCGCAGGCGTACCCCCTCCTCCACCCTGGCTACTGCCAGGCCATCTGCGGTTTCCAGGGTGGTCCCCATCTCCACCATCCCGTGCCCGTAACCATTGGCCTTGACCACCGCCCATATCCGGCTGTCCGGGGCCCGACGCCGGACGCAGGCCAGGTTATGCCGAAGGGCCGCATGATCGATGATCGCCCGCGGATGGATCTGCATCGCGCTTGACCCGTACTGGTCGTTCACAACCTAGTAGCCATCAATCTGATAATTTAGGTGCGCTCTGACCCGGTTTGGCTGCGATCGGATCACCCAGATATCCGGGTGCCAAATCCAGACGCTCCAGCGTCATGAAACCTGGTCCCGAGCGGGGCGAGGGATCTCGGCCGCTGGAGCGGCCACAACGGCATTCCCACGCTGGAGCGTGGGAACGAGCCACACCATATTCCACGCCAAATTCCGTACTACGTGGGATGAAGCGCTGGGAACGCCGGCATCCTGCCGGCCAGAATTTGCCGGCAAGAGGCGGTTCCGACCCGCCTTCTCCGCGGCGCGGAGCTTCCACATCCCCACGCGGCACGTGGGGACGAGAAGGATTTTCCCGGAACCGGTAAGGCGAGGCCACCATATTCCACGCCAAATTCCGTACTACGTGGGATGAAGCGCTGGGAACGCCGGCATCCTGCCGGCCAGGATTCGCCGGCAAGAGACGGTTCCGATCTGCCTTCTCCGCGGCGCGGAGCTTCCACATCCCCGCGCGGCGCGTGGGGACGAGAAGGAACCAGACAGCTTCTTAAATCAACACTACGTCATACTGCTCTTGGGTATAGAGTGCCTCGACCTGGAGCCGGACCGGCTTGCCGGTAAAGGCTTGCAACTCGGCCAGGTACCCGGATTCCTCGTCCAGCAGACGGTCGATCACTTCCTGGGAGGCCAGCACCAACAGGGTCTCCACCTCGAATTGACGGGTCTGGCGCAGGATCTCGCGGAAGATCTCGTAACAGGTGGTTTCGGCGGTCTTCAGGGTACCGCGGCCACCGCAACAGGTGCAGGGTTCGCACAGGATGTGCCCAAGGGACTCGCGCGTGCGCTTGCGGGTCATCTCCACCAGACCTAGTGCGGACACCTCGGTGATGTGGGTCTTGGCGTGGTCCTTGGCGAGGCATTTCTCGAGCGCGCGGAGCACCTGGCGCTTGTGCTCCTCGTCGCACATGTCGATGAAGTCGATGATGATAATACCGCCGAGGTTGCGCAGACGCAGCTGGCGGCAGATGGCCTGGGCCGCCTCTAGGTTGGTCTTGAAGATGGTCTCTTCCAGCGTCCGGTGACCGACAAAGGCGCCGGTGTTCACATCGACGGTGGTCATGGCCTCGGTCTGGTCCAGGATCAGGTAGCCGCCGGACTTGAGCTGCACCTTGCGCTGCAACGCCTTCTGGATCTCGTCCTCCACGCCATAGAGATCGAACAGAGGGCGCTCTCCCCGGTAGTGCTCGATGGGTACCGCGATATCCGGGATGTACTTGGCGGCGAAGGTACGCGCACGCTCCACCGTGGAGCGCGAGTCGATACGCACCCGTTCCACCTCCGGTCCCACCAGGTCGCGCAGGGCGCGCAGAACCAGCGGCAGGTCATCGTGGACCTGCCCGATGTCGGTGCAGGAGCGGTAGCGCTCTTCGATGCCCTGCCACAGCTTGACCAGGAAGTCCATGTCCCTGCTCAGTGCCTCTTCGGTGACCCCTTCGGCCGCCGTGCGGGCAATGAACCCTCCTTTCCGGGGTCCTGAAGCCACGCGGCCTTGCAGGATATCCCGCAGCCGCTTGCGCTCTTCTTCGTCCTCGATTCTTTGGGAAATGCCGGTCGTGCCCACGGTCGGCATAAAGACCAGGTAGCGGGACGGAATGGAGATGTTGGTGGTAAGCCGGGCGCCCTTGGTGCCCAGGGGGTCCTTGACCACCTGCACCATGATTTCGTCACCCTCGCTGACGACCTCATGGATGTGCTCGCTGCGCGGCGCTCCCTCCGCGTCGACGATATCCGAGGTGTGCAGGAAAGCGGCCCGTTCGAACCCGATATCCACGAAGGCGGCCTGCATACCAGGCAAGACGCGGCAGATACAGCCCTGGTAGATATTCCCCACCAGCCCGCAGTGGTCGGTACGCTCGATGATGACCTCTTGCACGGCGCCGTTTTCCACCACCGCGACCCGGGTCTCCGGAGGCATCACATTGACGAGAATTTCTTCGCTCAAGCTTCTGGTACCTTATGAATTTCGCTCGGGGCGGCGCACGGCCGCCAATGCCACCGGGACAGCAATTTCCTGTCAGGATTGCTAGGCCAGGCAGTCGATACCTACCTCGGTAAGCAAACGCGCGGTCTCGAACAGGGGCAGCCCCATCACGCCCGAATAGCTGCCCCGCAGATCCGCCACGAACAGGGCGCCCCGGCCCTGGATGGCATAGCCGCCGGCCTTGTCACCGGGTTCACCGGTCTCCCAGTAGGCGTCCGCCTCCCGTGCGCTCACCGCGCGGAAGCGGACCTCACTGACGCTGAGATCCTGCCGCTCGCGCCCGTCTAGCAGCGCGATTCCGCTCAGCACCCGATGCGTGCGTCCGGCGAGCAGCCGCAGCATGGCGGCGGCCTCCCGACGATCCCTCGGCTTGCCCAGGATGCGGTCCTCGACGACCACGGCCGTGTCGGCCGCCAGCACCGGTGGACAGCCTGGTGACCCAGCCTGGGCCCGACCGGCCCGGGCCTTGTCCAGGGCGAGGCGCAGCACGTAACTTTCGGGGTCCTCACCGGGCAGCCTGGCCTCGTCCAGGTCGCTATCAATGACCTCGAACCGAATGCCGATCTGCTCCAGGAGCAGCCGCCTTCGCGGGGACTTGGACGCCAGCAAGAGTGATGGGTTCGCCACGGGATCTCCTTTGGGTTGACTGTAGGGTCCGCTGCGCGGACCTTCTGAATGTCGACACACCCTAGCGGGACTTGGTCTCAGACCCACGAGTGCCTAACTCGAGCTTCGCGGCGAAACCCCAATCGGACAGGATTTACAGGATTGACAAGATTCTTGTCGCTGCCGAATTTCCTACGCCCGATAAAGATGCGGGTCCATCAAGGAATCCTAGTCCAACGGCGGCCCCAACACGAAGTCCACCTCCTCGAAGCCGTGCTCTTCGAGCAGATCCAACACCTCCTCCACCCACTGCTCCTCTTCGGTACCTCTGACCTCGGCAATAAGGCCGGTGACAGACCGGTAGGCCTCATGCGGCGACATGTCCTCGGGCACCGTCACCAAACGGATCTTACCTACGTCTTTGCTCGGCAGCACCATGCAAGGCTTCGCCATGTCCAACCTCCTCGACATTGTCGTCAATTTTCAAGCTACCCTTTTATCGTATTCGAAATCATAAACGGATTATTCCCTTTTGGGTCTGTGAAAATCTGCGTAATCTGCGTAATCTGCGGCTTGAATAAGCGCTGTCGTCCGTGGTTACGGCCACGTCCGATCCTCGCAATCGAAATCTTAAGGTCCCGTCCATGTCCGATCCCCGCTCGAGGCTCCAGACTCTGCTCCAGGAACGCATTCTGATTCTGGATGGCGCCATGGGCACCATGATCCAGCGTCACGGGCTCCGGGAGGTGGACTACCGCGGCGAACGCTTCGCGGATTGGCCGCGCGATCTGGCGGGCAATCTCGACCTGCTGTGCATCACCCAACCCCGGATCATCCGGGAGATCCACCGGCAGTATCTGGAGGCGGGCGCCGATATCATCGAGACCAACAGCTTCAGCGCGACCACTATCGCCATGGCCGATTACGGCATGGAGGGGCTGGTTGGCGAGCTCAATATGGCCGCGGCGCGGATCGCCCGTGCCGCGGCGGACGAGTTTTCGACCGAGAACAAGCCCAGATTCGTGGCCGGCGCGCTGGGCCCCACCAACCGCACTTGCTCCATCTCGCCGGATGTCAATGATCCGGGGCTGCGTAACCTGGGCTTCGATGAGCTGGTAGCAGCCTATAGGCAGGCCGTCCGCGGCCTGATGGCGGGGGGAGCGGATATCCTGCTGATCGAGACGGTGTTCGATACCCTGAACGCCAAGGCGGCGATCTTTGCCTGCGAATGTGTGTTTGAGGAGGACGGCCGCTCGCTCCCCCTGATGCTCTCCGGGACCATCACGGACTGCTCCGGCCGCACCCTGTCCGGGCAGACCACCGAGGCCTTCTACAATAGCCTGCGCCACGCCGGGCCCCTCTCCATCGGGCTGAACTGCGCCCTGGGCCCGGATCTGCTGCGTCCCTATGTGGAAGAGCTGTCCCGGGTGGCCGAGTGCCTGGTCAGCGTGTACCCGAACGCGGGCCTGCCCAATGAGTTCGGTGGGTATGATCTGGGTCCGGAGGACATGGCCGCACCGATCGCCGAATGGGCAGATGCCGGGTTCCTCAACATCGTGGGGGGCTGCTGCGGCACCACCCCGGAACACATCCAAGCCATCGCCGCGGCGGTTGCAGGCAAGCCGCCGCGCGTACCAACCCGGCCCGAACCCATCTGTCGGCTGGCCGGACTGGAGCCGCTCAATCTCGACCGTACCTTGAATTTCGTCAATGTGGGGGAACGGGCGAACGTCACCGGCTCGGCCAAATTCAAGCGCCTCATCCTCGCCGACCAGTACGACGAGGCCCTGGAGATCTGCCGCGCCCAGGTTGCCAACGGCGCCCAGCTGGTGGACGTGAACATGGACGAGGGCCTGCTGGACGGGGTGGCGGCGATGGGGCGTTTCCTCAATCTGATGGCCTCGGAGCCGGAGATCGCCCGGGTCCCCTGCATGATCGACTCCTCCAAGTGGGAGGTCATCGAGGCCGGGCTCAAGTGCGTCCAAGGCAAGCCCATCGTCAACTCCATCTCCCTCAAGGAGGGGGAGGAAGGGTTCATGGAATTGGCCCGGCGGTGCCGGCGCTACGGCGCCGCCCTGATCGTCATGGCCTTCGATGAGCAGGGCCAGGCAGACAACCTGGAGCGCCGGACCGAGATCTGCGCCCGCGCCTATCGGATCCTCACCGAAGGGGTGGGCTTTCCCCCCGAGGACATCATCTTCGATCCCAATATCCTCACCATCGCCACCGGCATCGAGGACCACAACCACTATGGGGTGGATTTCATCGCGGCGGTGCGTTGGATCAAGGCCAATCTGCCCCACGCCCTGACCTCCGGGGGCCTGTCCAACGTCTCCTTCTCCTTCCGCGGCAACAACCCGGTACGTGAGGCCATCCACGCCGTGTTCCTGTACCACGCCGTGGCGGCGGGGCTGGACATGGGCATCGTCAACGCCGGCCAGCTCGCGGTCTTCGACGACATCCCCGGCGAGCTGCGGGACGCCGTGGAGGACGTCGTCCTCGACCGCCGACCGGATGCCACCGAGCGGCTGGTGGCGCTGGCGCCCAAATACCAGGGCGATGGCGGCGGCACGCGACCGAAGGAAGATCGCCGGTGGCGCGATCAGCCGGTGGAGAAACGCCTGGAACACGCCCTGGTGCAGGGCATCACCGAGTACATCGACCAGGACACGGAGGAGGCCAGGGCCAAGGCCGAGCGCCCGCTGCAGGTCATCGAGGGCCCCCTGATGGACGGCATGAACCGAGTTGGCGACCTGTTCGGCGCCGGCAAGCTGTTCCTGCCCCAGGTGGTCAAGTCCGCCCGGGTCATGAAAAAGGCTGTGGCCTACCTGGAACCCTATCTGGAGACGGAGAAGGCCCAATGCGCGGCCCGGAGTCAAGGCAAGCTATTGCTCGCCACCGTCAAGGGGGACGTGCACGACATCGGCAAGAACATCGTGGGCCTGGTGCTCCAGTGCAACAACTACGAGGTCATCGATCTGGGCGTCATGGTCCCGGCGGACGCTATCCTGGCGGCGGCACGCGAGCACCAGGTCGACATCCTCGGCCTGTCCGGCCTCATCACGCCATCCCTGGACGAGATGGTCCATGTCGCCCAGGAGCTGCAACGCCTGGGTCTCAAAATACCCTTGCTGATCGGCGGTGCCACCACCTCCAAGGCCCATACCGCGGTCAAGATCGCACCCCGCTACGAGCACCCGGTGGTCTATGTGCCCGACGCCTCCCGGGCCGTGGGTGTGGTGTCACGCCTGCTCTCTCCGGACACGCGCGCGGACTATGACCAAGCCGTCCGTGCCGAATATGCCCAGCTACGCAGCCGCCGCGCCGCCCGGGACGAGGCCCGCGACCTGCTCCCGCTCGACCAGGCCCGGGCCAATCCGGTGCGGATCGACTGGAACAGCTACGCGCCGCCGGTGCCGGACGAGCCGGGGCTCCAGGTCTTCGAGGATATTCCGATCCGGGATCTCGTCCGCTACATCGATTGGACCTTTTTCTTCCACGCCTGGCAGCTCAAGGGGCGTTACCCGCAGCTCCTGGACGACCCGGAGAAGGGCAAAGAGGCGCGCCGGCTCTACGACGACGCCCAGGCCATGCTCGAGCACATCATCGCGCACAAGCAGCTGCGGGCCGCGGCCGTCATCGGGCTGTTCCCCGCCAATGCGGTGGGTGACGATGTGCTGGTCTTCAGCGACGAGGAACGGGCCAATCCCCAGGCCGTCTTCCGCTTTCTGCGCAAACAGGGCCGCCAACCGGAGGGCAAGTACAACCACTGCCTCGCCGATTACATCGCCCCCCTGGATACCGGATTCGCCGACTACATCGGCGCCTTCGCCTGCACCGCGGGGCTGGGAATCGATGCCTCGGTCGCGGCCTACGAGGCGGATCACGACGACTACTCGGCCCTGATGCTCAAGGCCCTAGCGGACCGCCTGGCGGAGGCCCTGGCCGAGCTGCTGCACGAGCGGATACGCCGGCGCGCCTGGAGCTACGCGCAAGACGAGAACCTAAGCAACCAGGACCTGATCGCGGAACGCTATCAGGGCATCCGTCCCGCCCTGGGCTATCCGGCCTGTCCCGATCACACCGAGAAGGACACCCTGTGGCGCCTGCTCGAGGTAGAGCCGCGCACCGGCATCTGGCTGACCGAGTCCAAGGCCATGGTCCCCACCGCCGCTGTGAGCGGGCTCTACTTCTCCCACCCGGATGCCCGCTACTTTGCCGTCGGCAAGCTGGGGAAGGACCAGATCCGAGACTATGCCGAACGCAAGGGCCAATCCTTAAGCGAGATCGAACGCTGGCTAGGGCCCAATTTGGCCTATGAGCCGGATTGATAAAAAAACCTTTTTGATCCGCAGGTTATGCGGATTTTCACAGATTGTTTCGTTTTAAATCTGTGAAAATCTGTGCAATCTGCGGATATGTAGGGGTAAACTCGTAGGTGCTCTTTTTAACCATGTAACTTTATGGAGCAAACCCATGACCACACGTATTACTTTATCGCTGGCAACCTTTGTTGTGGCCCTCCTAGCGAGTACCGCAGTCGTATCCGAGACTGGCCCGCAGCTGGGAACAACCCAGACCCCCGGTTTCCAAGAACTCTTGGAGGCACCCGAGCTGACCTTTGCCCCCTTGCCCAGTGAGCCTGAAGACGTCGGTACCGAGCTTATTAATGGAACGGTCGTCGGTTCGCGCTACTTTCCCACTGTGTTTAGAATGACGACCGGCGGCACCTGCACTGGGACCTTGGTCGGAGAGGCAACGTTGCTGGTTGCCGCCCACTGTGTGGAAAATGGTGCACGAATTCGATTCGTACTGAAGAGTAAGCGCATTCGCGGGATATGCAAGCATGCACCAGGTTATTCGGAAGAAAATCCTTCGGAAGACTGGGCGCTATGCCTATTGGAGTACCCAGTAACCGGAATCAAGTACGAGCGGGTCGATGTTTCGAGGACGCCGGAAATCGATACCAAAGTGAAGCTGATGGGATACGGCTGTACTGAACGTGACGGACCACTGGATGGCAAGCTACGGATCGGCAACTCTAAAGTAGTATCCAAGCCATCACGATCAGATCGTTGTGAGTATCGGTTTCCCAACGAGACGAGCACAATCTACACCAAAAGCGACGTCGCTAAGGGAGAGGCTGTGATATGTCCGGGTGATAGTGGAGGTCCTTTGTTTGTCTTCAGGGGTAACAGTGCCAATGACGCCCGCGATCTTGTCGGGGTCAACTCTCGAACGACCTTTGAGAAGTGTGGAGTGTCACTTTTTGCAGCCGTCGGGTCGGAAAAAGGCAAGGCGTTCTTCAAGCGCTGGGCCAAGCGCCACGGCCAAAAGATCTGTGGTGTCAATACTGATAAAAGCTATGCTAAAGACAACTGCCACTGACGGCTTATGAGGTATCCCTGAAGGGTGCCCCATTGGCTATTGATGACCGGGTGGCCGCAGGTGGTTACTCATCTGTGGCCACCCGGCAACGGTGAACGGATGGGGTTGCTGATACAACAACACAACCCTTCAATTTGACATGCGGATTCAAGTCATGAAGAGAAAGCGATCTTGGGGACCGAGGTTCCATTTGTTTTTGCTGGTAATAGTGTTTGCTTGGTCAGGTTGGGTGTCTGCTCAGGATCCTGACACGACTAATGGAATTGACACCGGAGGAACCCCTTACCTTCAGCTGAAGATTGACGGGGAGTTAAGTCCGGAGGCTAAGGAGGCATTGACAAAGCTGTTGGAGCCCGATGCCGTGTCCCAGTTGAAGAATTTGGTGAATGATTCCGGTTTACCTGAAAAGAAATTCTCTGAGCGTGCCCCCGCTGCGTACCGCGAAGCGACTAAAGTTGTTAAAAAGCCTGCCCGCATTGATATAACTTCCTTCATGGGGAATATAGAGAAGCTAAGTAGTGCGAGCAAACCTGCAATTGATACACCTGTAACAACTGATACTCCCAGTCTTCCGACTATCACCGTAGAGGGGTCGCTCCCATTGGACCCGGATGATCCTTTCTCTGGAGAAGGCACGAAAAATATCTTTGCGGTGTTACCCGAAAGAGCTTTTTCACCCGACTCACATGACCCCGAAGGCATAACCCTAGTACCGGTAGATGGGAAAGTGATTCAGCCGATTCCTGGTGCGGACGGAAAGATCGTAGGTGGTTTGGCTGGAAATTGGCAGCCAATACAAAAGCTCGATCTCATCGAGAACGATCTTCATACCAGCGGAATATCAGACCGCCAATTTCCGGTGAATCCTACTCTGAGCGCCGAGAAAGTCGATGAATTGGTGGAAATCGTCAGAACTGCTAGCCGCGGGGCGGCAACGGCCGAAGTGCTCGATGAGCCAGAAGAAGGTTTCTCCTTCATCCAACCAGAGGTGGTTTTTGAAGCATCAGGATCCGAATGTAGCCCCATGCCAAGTGATTGGCCGTATCGGGTTGATGATGTCGTCGAGGTTATGCAATTCAATCAAAGGATACATGCACGATTAGGTCTTGAGGTGTTCCCGCGTGCTCGAATAGTCATTCTAGATACTGGCCTGGGTGCTAAACTTGCGCAGTCTAAGCCGCTTAAGAATCTATTGTTTGTCGATACTGCAGAATTACTCACTTTGTCCACACGGCGAGTTAGCTACAGTGGTCAAGGAAAGTGTTATGATGGAAACTCGAATGGCTTCTACTCAGATGTATTCGGTACATCAGCAAGACTGTCGTCAAAGGAACAACGGGATCACTGTCAAAATCAAGACTATCATTTGTCCCACATTCATCCACTAGAAAAAAAGTTCGACTCGAAGAAGCAGGTCTATCAGCCGGAGCACGGGAGCTTTGTTGCCGGTTTAGCCGCCGGGGGACTAGATTTCATTGCCAAGTTTCCAGAACTTAATCGCTATCTTGGGTTAACGATCTTTCGAGTGACCCGCCCAAGTCCGAGCAAATCCTTGTCCGTAATCAATGACCCTTCCGATATCGCCGATGGACTCGAGTATGCAGGAATCGTCGGTGCGGATGTTGTGAACCTGAGCCTGAAAACGCGCGAGGAGCATCCATTCAAAGACCTCGGGACCAAAACGAATGCTCTACTTGTCACTTCTGCGGGCAACAATGCCGAGGATCTGGATAGACTAGGGGCATCTGAGAATCGACCCGCGGATCTCGAACGTCTCGAAGGTGAGGCTCGAATGATCGTGGTTGCGGCCGTGCAACCAAAAGGTAGTGATACCTTCCTTTGGCCTAAATCGGCACGATCAGCACAGAAGGTGCACATCGCGGCCCCGGGCGTCTTTATTACGTCGTTTAACACCGTAGGTGAACAAATTTGTATGAATGGTACCTCTGCGGCCGCGCCGCTGGTCTCCTTTACTGCTGCGATGGTAAAGGGGCTTATTACGGGTGCCTCCCGTGAGTTGATTCGCGCGCGTGTCCTCTCAAGCGCCAGCAATCACCCGGAGTTGGCGAACCACGTTCAGGAAGGCCGCGTATTGGATATACCGGCAGCGTTGGATGTGTTCGTGGATCGCTTATTAGTGGTGCAACCACCCGGCGGAAAACCATCTCTCTTACGAGGTTGGATCGAACCGGATCATAGCCAAACCTTAATTGAGATATGCGATCCAGACGACAGTGCACTGAAACCTTCCAGGGGAGAGATAGATCTGTCCCTGCTGTGGGAGTGGCGGCAAAGCGATAAGAATGAAATGGTCTTTTTCCATCATAAGAAAGAGTTGTTCATCTTTTCGCGCCAAACTTGTCGGGCTCCAACAGGTTCGTTTTCCTTCTATGACTTATCCCGCAACAAAACTATTAGCGTATCTTGGAGCAATGTCAGAAAGATGTTGCCTACCCCGTTCCGAGGTGTAAGAGAAGCTGTTCTAGCTGAAGGCGGAGCTGGGTAGATCAGAAGCTACTACTATGTGTTTTCAAATCGGTAGGTTCGGCACGCCGCTGTTCCTGGCGGCTTTGCCTAATCTACCTGACTAGGCATCCACAGGGGGGCTCCTACAAAATCTTGGAAAAGGGACCAGGCTCTGAAGTATCCCCACAAAATTCCCCTTCGGCGTCAGTCGGCCAGGAGGGCGTTATGATCCTCCGCGACCCATTGATCGGGTGGCCCGATCCTGCCGACTAACTCCCTGAGCACCTCACGGCAGTTCTCCAGCACGAGCAGCAGCCGTGCGAGGAACAGCCGGGAGTAGACGCGGCGTCTGCCGTTGCCAGGGTGTAGCCAGCGTTCGAGGCCGCCGCGTTGGGCGGCGGTGCCGAGCAGCCACAGCACAAAGGCGGCGAGTGAGGCGATCAGCACCAGCACCGTGAAGCGCCCAACCCCGCGTGAGCGGCTGCATTCCAACCCCTCACCGAACTGCTGGCTCTTCAAATCGCGAAAGCTTTCCTCGATTTGCATGCGCTGACGATACCAGCGGACCAACTGCTTTGCCGGCACGTCAGCGAGCCGGGTGTCGGCCACCACCAACCAGGGCTCTTTGGCGCTGCGGGCATTCCGGGCGCTGGCCTTGGAGCGGGCACGCTTGCCGAAAGCGTTGTTGCGACGCCGCCCCTTGTTCACCAGGCGCACTAACACCAAGCGCGCCCGCAGGGGATTGCGGCGTACCCACTCGCCCTCCCCGAGCGCCGTCGGGGTCGTGGTGGCGCGCTTGAAGAGCGTCTGGCAGCTCACCCAACCGTGATTCAAGCGCACGTAGTCGCGGCCACGCACTCGCCCCACCCAGCGCCAGCCGAGGCGTTCGACCCCCTGGTAGAAGGGGACCCGGAAGCCGGCATCGGCGATGATCATTGGCTTGACCTGTGAGGGCATCAGCTGGGCGAGGTGTTGCAGGAAGCGCTGCTGCACAACGCGGTTGCCGAGCTGCTTCTGCGGGTGGACCTCCTCGTACAGCGTCAAACTGCGCCCACCCACCGGCAGCGACGCACGCAGCAAATGCAACGATTGATCGGCCTTCAAATCTGACCAGTCAATCAGGACCAAGGGCTCGGCAAGGCACGCCAACGTTACCCGACACAGCACCGCGTAGATTGACCGGACTTCACCTTCCAGGGGCCACAATACCCTATGCATGTCCAGATCGACAGCGCGGTAGGCTGGGTTGAGGCACGAAACCCAGCTTACGTTAGCATGCGGCAAGCACCCGTCTGCGTGCAGGGGCGCACAGGCAGGCAGCGAACCGCATCCTTGGACAGCCTCTGACTTAATGGCATTACCTGTAACATGGTAGTTGACACTGTCTCACCAGTTGTCATACTGAATCAGTGATCGCCAGCTTTCGACACAAGGGCCTTGCCGAATTGTTTGAATGCGGCCGTAGCCGCCGGGTCAGGCAAGAGCTACACGCTCGCTGCCTGCGCCGCCTTGAGACTCTGGACCAAGCCGAATCGTTGTTGGAACTGAATTTGCCAGGCTTCGACTTTCACTCGTTGCGCGGAAAGCCGCAGCGTTACTCCCTGCATGTCAACGGGCCTTAGTGCATCACATTTGAATGGAAACAGGGTGAAGCATTTCGGGTAGACCTCGAGCAATATCATTGAGATAGGGACATGACAGAATACCATGTAAAAAGGCCGCTAAAGCGTGCACCGATTCACCCTGGAGAGGTTCTCCGTGAGGATGTGCTGCCTGAGCTAAAGCTGTCGGTGAGTGAAGCCGCACGTAGACTGGGCGTGTCGCGCCAGCAGCTTCATCGTATTTTGGGTTGTACTCATCCGATCACGGTGGAGATGGCGCTAAGGATTGGCAAACTCGCCGGTAACGGACCGGGATTGTGGCTGCGAATGCAACAGAGCCATGATCTCTGGCATACAGAACACGCGCTGAAGGAGGAGCTTAAGATGATTCACCCGGCCGTAACTGCATAACACGCCCCAAGGATAGGTGCAGGGATGCACAGGCAGCGAGCCGCATCGATTATGTTTTCGTTGGAAATCAGGTCAAGCGACCGACGTCGAAATAGTCGATTATCACTAGGTGATTAATATGAGTGACAAAAAATTACCCCCGATTCATCCCGGCGAAATTCTGCTGGAAGACTTCTTAAAGCCTATGGGTATAAGCCAACACCGGCTTGCCAAAGCAACCGGCGTATCGGCACACCGTATCAATGAAATCATCCGTGGTAAGCGTTCGATTACTGCCGATACAGCCCTTCGCCTTTCGAAGTTCTTCGGCATGTCAGATCGTTTTTGGATGAATTTGCAGACAGGTTATGATCTCGAGTTAGAAAAAGATCGATTAGGCTCCCGGTTCGATGATGAAGTCGAGTTTTATAAAGAAGCCCGGGTGTATTGACATTCAGATCCAAGTGGCTGACTTCAGGCTCAGGAAAATTCGGGTTGGATTGTAACTATTTGTTTTTTTAATGAATGAGGACCCTGAATAGTTATAGGCGGGTTTGATAATCACCCTCTGATAACTGCCCCCTCTTTGTCGTCGGCAAGCTGTGTAAGGACCAAATCCGAGACTATGACGAACACAAGGGGCTGTTTCTGATCGGGATCGAACGGTGGCTAGGCCCCAAGTCTGACCTATGAGCCCGAGCCCGCGTAGGTTGGGGTAAGGTCGCCCCGATAGGGGCGACAAATCCCAACAGCTTTGGCACAATAGGCAATTTGTTGGGGTTCGTTCCTCATCCCAACCTGCGTGCTGACACGACTCTCGGAGAATTCTTCAAATCGCACGCCGACGATATTTCTGCTTTTTATTGGGTATGTGGTAGGACAACTGTATTACTTTCGAGAAACACACCGACATCTATACAGGCAGTATTAGAGATTGGTCCAAGGGCGTTAGCTTCCAACTGCTGTTTTACCATATTTAAGGTCGACCAACGAGTCGAGTATACATCGACTAGATAGCGGATTTGGGGGGAGGTGGAGAATGCGACGGTGTTCGCGTCGATGTACCCAACTGGCGGACCATCAGGGGAAACCGGCTTAACAGGTACTAAGAGACTCATGGCAAAAAGCCCGTGTACGCGATACACTAAATAGTCGCTTTGGGTACTTCGCTGAATCAGGTAGTCATTTGGATGTGCGTAAACCGTACCTTTGGGCAGTTGAAACATAGTTGCACCTCGGCTTGATCAGGGGCAGTTGAAACAATAGCAACTTTGGATTTCGGAGATTATTTTAAGGAACCCTTTTAAATAGAAGAAACCGGCTTTGACATCACTCTTTGTGGATATATCCATCCCGCTCGAAATGCTAGCGCCATCGTAGAAATCGCTTGATGTCGGTCCTAAAAGGGATTTCATGTATATGTATACTTCCCGATTTTTCGGGCCATTCTCCGTTATCGGATCGCCTGTCTTCAGCCGCCAATCGGAAGGAGCCTTCGGGCCTTCGAGTGGTCGTTCGCCATTGGTAGAATAGACATTGGTTGGGTCGTTACCGTTACAATCACAGCGTCCCGAGACGGTGTGGAAATCAGGAGGGAAACTTTCAGTACTAAGGTGAACCTTACCTTTTTTATCTTTGAACTCGATTTTCCAATCCTTCAATTCCCAAAGCCAGTGCTTGACCTGGCAGGGAGAACATTTTTTGCTGCAATCGGTTAACTTTGTGCCAGCCGACAACCGTTTCTTCACCTCTTTGAGATCACTCATGTACGTGTAGGTGCGGTGGGCGAGTCCAGCGCAGTTGTAATGTTCGGAATCTTTACTCGTATCGACACTTGCGTACTTGGGGCAGGGAGGGCATGGCTTTTTCTTGCAAGTTACTATGCCCTTGATTGTTAGGCCTAATGGAAATTTACCCTCGGCCGGTATAGTAACTTTCTCTCCTGGGTAAATTGAATCAGGGCCGCGCCCGTGCTTCTTTGTAAACTGAGGGTTGACATTCAGAAGTTCCCCTAGCAAAAGTCCATGAGCCTTGGCTATATTCCAAAGACAATCGCCTTGCTTGACGGTGTAAACGTTGCTCATACTTTTTGTGCCCTCGTGGTTGCAAAATGTAACCCTCGTACGAGGTCTAGTTTATCTTCAGATGACAGGGAAAAGGATTCCATAATCGGATCAGCTCCTGGAGAATCAAAAGCAACATTAAAAAGTTCCCACTGTTCCATGGCTCTTGCGATAACCAATTCTTCATCGAAACCCCGCGAGATCAAATAATCCAACCGTCTATTGATGCGTTCCGACGCAGATTGCGAATAAAAATCTTTATCATCTGATGTCATGATACTGCTAGTTTGAGACAAGTGATCTGTCAAGCGACGAAGAAATCGTTGTCGATGCTTGACAGCTAGTGCGTGTATTTGTGAAGATCGGAATTTAAGCATTAGATATGATTCCGATAATTGGCAGTATCAAGGAACATCAACCTAGGTGTCAGTGTCGCAATTAAAGAATTAGATGTCAAGTCAGAAAAAAGAAACCATTCACCTCCCCTACAGAGAGTGTTGTAAAGGGCCATCCTCCCGGTTAGCGATGGCCCCCAGGGCGGCGGAGGGTAACCGCGGGACCGGGCGACTTAAGCGCGGCATCCGATGGGAATGGTCAGTTGTCTACGCAGCCACCGGCTGAACCGCTGAATTCGGCGCCACAGGGTAGAAACAGGCGCCCTTGCAGGCCTCAGGGCCAATGCCCGCCCCAGGTTGGAGGCCATGACGTGGAGTGCCCATCAGGGAAAGAAAGGAGAAGATATGCCAAGTAAAACGCCGGTTTCAAGTGCCAGCACCTACCAAGAGATAGGTGCATTCTGGGACGAACATGATGCTACGGAGTTTGGAGAACAAACAAGTACAAAATTTCAGGTACATATATCATCTCAACACCGTTACTATCTATTAGATCGGGACCTTTCCTCCGAGATCAGGCGAATCGCGGAACAACATGGGATCAGCGAAGGAACCTTGCTGAACGGATGGATTCGGGAAAAGATCGATCAAATCCACGTTGTCGATAAAAAGAGCATAGCCTGACAAAAGGCTCAAGCTGACCGCCAAAATCGCTGCTTCTTTTGGAGTGCGCCGGTTTAAGCGGTGCCCCTGGTCGGGTCTTGGGTGAGTGCGTTACCAACCTGCCTTTGTCGGGGATCGGCGGTGCCCTGTTCCCCATGTACCGCGTCGGCGCTTTGATTTTGGTCGGTCCGAATCCAAAGCGGCGGCGGGTTCGTGCCAACCGGTGGATAGGCGCCACTAGCCAGTCACGGGAAACTGCCCGAAGCGTAGAGGTGCATGACTGCCGCCGCACTCCAAAGGGCAGGACTAAACTGGTGGCGACGACAAAAAGAATCCTTTGTCTCGCCAACTCCCGCAAGCTGTCCGGGCGTTGTGTTGCAGGTGTGGAATTCACCGGCGGTCGGCCTGCGGGATGGATGCGGCCGGTGAGCACCCGTGAACATCAAGAGGTGTCGGAGTACGAACGGCAATATCCGGACGGGAGTGACCCCAGGCCGCTGGACATCATCGACATTCCACTGCTCGAACATCGTCTGCAGGATTACCAGCAAGAGAACTGGTTGCTCGATTTGGACTTCGGAAGAGCTGAGAGACCAGGCCTATGCGGTTCAAGAGGAACGTATCGCCTATATGGCTCATGAAGCGTAGGAGGCTCGGCAGTGAGAATTGCCACCATTGGTTTCACCAAAAAGAGTGCGGAACGGTTCTTCGAAGCCCTGAGACGAGCCGGCACTAAGCGGGTGGTCGATGTAAGGCTCAACAATGTTTCCCAACTGGCAGGATTCGCGAAGAAGAACGACCTGGCCTATTTTCTGGATCGGATTTGCCGAGTCGATTACGTGCACCTACCGAGCCTTGCGCCTACCCAGGAAATACTCGATGGATACAAGAAGAAGGGCGGCAGCTGGGACGACTACGAGCGGCGTTTTCTGGACCTGATGACCGCACGCCGGATCGCCGAGAAGATCGAGCCGGAGACACTGGAAGACGCGTGTCTGTTGTGCAGCGAAGACAAGCCGCATCACTGCCACCGGCGATTGATAGCCGAATATCTGCAGGAGCACTGGGGTAATGTCGAGATTGAACACCTTGGGTAGGTGTCAGGTAGGGACGGCACTCATGGCAATGGATTTTTTCAAGAGCTGGTGAGCCGCAGTGAAGATGGTCCGATAGAAATCATGGTCAAGTTCCGTGAGAGCCGCGATCGGCTTGCAACCCAATGCCATTAAGTTAGCTGCCGCGATGGAATATCGACCAGGGCACCCCCGCCGTCTTGTCACATTCGTGACAAAGCTCTGCAAGTGAGTAGTCCTTGTACCCATCGCCACAGCTGCAGGAAACTACGAATCACGCGAATCTGCACGAATCTCCATTCGCGTTGATGCGCGCGATTCGTCGTTTTCCGATGGGCACAGCTCATCCTACGCTTCCTCGCTGCGCCTGGTCAGCATGCACTGAGGCGTTGCCATCGCCTGTGCTTAGATACTAACCGTATCGAAACGAAAGTTAATCGCCCCTTCACTCTAACCTGCTCCCAAGGGCGCGAGAGAGCGAACGAGATATTACTGATTTCTAGCAACATCAACAGCCCCTAATACATCTTCGTACGACGGAACCCCGAAACAAGATTCATTGTCGCTTCTGCGTCCCTCGGCATCTCTGGTGGTTCAACAGATGCGGCGGCAAAGTACGTCCTGGTATCCATAGCCTTGGCAGTTCCAATTTTATGTCCTATGACAGGCTGCCGAACGGTTTGATCGGGCTCTCGCATGGGCGACTATCTGCTGATCGCTTCGGTACGCCCGGTGAACAACGCCGTGCGCCGGGCCTTTGTGGATATGAGGACCTTGCTCCCCGGCCTGGAATTCCCCTGACCTTCACCGCCGGTTGATTGTCGAATCCATGCAGCAGCTTGCTGTTTGCCATCGACGTAGCTGCCTACGCGGTGATGAGTAACCACTCATCACATGGTGGTGCGCATCGACCGGGAACGGGCCTTGGGGTGGTCGGTGAAAGAGGTTGAGACGCTGGACGGGCTCTACCGTTGGTGATTACACGTTATCTCTCGGCGTCACGAGCAGAGATGACCCAGGCGAGATTGCCGAGGTTGAGGCGTTGGCCGAGGTCTATCGGGCTCGGCTGCACGATTTGTCCTGGTTCATGCGCACGCTCAACGAGCACATCGCCCGCCGGGCCAATGCCGAGGATGGGGTGAAGGGACGTTTTTGGGAAGGTCGCTTCAAGAGCCAGGCGTTGCTTGACGAGAAGGCATTGCCGGCGGCGATGGCCTATGTGGATCTCAATCCGGTCCGGGCGGGGCTGGCCGAGACGCCGGAGGCTTCGGACTATACCTCGATTCAGGAACGCATCGCCGGGCTGCCGAAGGAGGTTGGGTCCGAAGCCGGCTCGCAGGAGACCGCAACCATCAAAGATCCTGAGATAACGCTCGATGGGGAGTGGTTACGAGCGGAGGCCGAAACGCACGGCTTACCCCAAGCCTCGCTGATGCCCTTCGATGCCACCGCACAGACCCCTTGGGCGGTGCCTTTGATGATTACCTGGAGTTGGTCGATTGGACGGGCCGGGCGTTACGTGTGGATAAATGTGGATACATCGAGGAACGAGAACCCAAGATTCTCGCCCGACTGGGCATCGACGGGGAGCGGTTTATTGGCTCTGCCGAGCGGCTTCTCAAGGAATTCGGGACAGCGGTCGGCGCACCGGCATCGCTTGCGAATCTCTGCGCCCGGCGCCAGACTAAATATCTGCGTGGTATCCAGGCTGCGCGAGCGTTGTGTGGTTCAGCCGGCGCGTCCATTCAAGTTCCGTACAGTCTTCAAACGAAGGCGGCTCCAGTCGCGCATGGCGCCGGCTGAACCAGGCTTCACAGTTGGAAGGGTGGTGATCGGAGAGCTCGTCGTGAAGCAATGAAAACGGTCGGCTAACAAGTGGCTTAGCCCGACCCAATACCGCGCATCGCCTGTGGAGCCTTGGCCTGTCATGGTATGGCATTGGTGGGCTAGCTGAAGCTGTTAGCCCTATGCCGCAATGGAAATCAAATTAAGTAAGCAACAAAAAATCACCGTAACCGGTTCGGAAGACATTTATCTGATCATGCGCCAAATTCTCCGGAGAGAGAATAAAATCGGTCAAGGTCAGGAACACTTCTGGATGGTAGGTTTGAATCAGGCGAACAAGATCCTCTATATCGAGTTGGTCGCTCTGGGTTCTTCCAACATGGCGAACATCAATCCCAGAGAAGCCTTCCGAATGGCGATTTACAAGCTCGCCGTTCAGGTTATTATGGTCATTATTGATGACCTTGATGCTGTAGCTGATGAGAATGTAGATCGCCTTTGGCTTGAAGAAGCACAACGACGATATCAAGCCTATGTCGCAGGCGAGACAAAAGCAAAACCGGCGCAGGAGGTGTTTGATAAAGCTCGCCAGCGACTCCGTCAATGATGGTTGAGTTTCTTGTTCAACTGTTCCGGAGTGGTCCCGCTGCTAAGCTGTTGCTGAAGGCTTATCAGATTTCCCGCGAGCTTGAGCCAATTTCTGTCAAGTTCTTCGTTGGCATGCGCCTTCGCGGCTTGTTTCCGGTTGGCGACGATGTTTTTTTTGACAAGGACAGGGAATTCCAACATCATATGCAAGGTTGGTTCCCGAGGCCGGTTTCTCCGTAAGCAGTCTAAGGGGACCAAATCGAGCGAGATCCTGCATCTCCAATTGGATTTTGCCCTTTCCTACAAGGGGGAGGACATCTCGCTGCTTCCGAGGCAAAGCCGTCTCCGAAGCTTTCACCTTTTGCTAACCGAGTAGGAAAGATCAATGGTTCCAAAGAACATGAGACTACCGCAACGGATCCT
This sequence comes from Candidatus Thiosymbion oneisti, assembly GCF_004359955.1. Lineage (NCBI taxonomy): Bacteria > Pseudomonadati > Pseudomonadota > Gammaproteobacteria > Chromatiales > Chromatiaceae > Candidatus Thiosymbion > Candidatus Thiosymbion oneisti. Next base: position 32,747 of record NZ_SMSC01000009.1, on the reverse strand, counting down.
GTCCGCGATCGCGCTCTTGGTATGCGTGTTTGCGTTGGCGCCGGCGCAAGCTACGCCGCCCCCGTTAACCGATTTGGCCAAGGGGTTGAACATCGACAAGAAGGCGATTTCCGTATCCGGAATCTCCTCGGGCGCCTTTATGGCGCACCAGTTCCATATCGCCCATTCAGAAAACATCATGGGCGCCGGGATCATGGCGGGGGGACCTTATTACTGTAGTCGGGGCAGCGTTCTACGCGCCACGAATAAATGTGCCTCGTTCGGGGTATTCGAGTCCATTTGCCGAGACTTCGAGAAGAAAGACCAAAGTCAGTGCAATAAGGACGACGGAACGCCGCAAAATGAGGCGCAAGTAAAGCAGCTGGCGCAGGAATCGTTCGCTGAGGCGAAGAAACAGAATCCGTCGATCAAGAAGAATGTCGAAAACGATAAGGTCTATCTCTTCAGCGGCAAACACGATGCGCTGGTACCGACCGGCGTGATGGATACTGTACACGATCTGTACACTGCCCCCGACAAGCTCGCCATGAAGAAAGAGAGGGTCAGGTACAACAAAGAATTCCCTGCTCGACACACCGTTGTGAGGGATAACTTCAATCGGCCGGAAGAAAAGACGGCCGTCGGTAAGTGCGCTATTCCACCCGAGCCGGTACCACCGATGGATGAGTATCCGTTCATCGACGATTGCCAGAAGGTCGCTCAACAAGAGATGGAGAAGGCTGCTTGTGAGAGCAATGACAGCGGGGCTTGCAAAGACCTTCGGGATACCGATCTGGCAGGGGCGATACTCAAACACATTTACGGGAAAGAGGCACTCGCCTCGGAGCGCGTCGCAACGAAAGAGGACCAGGTATTGGAATTCGACCAACGGCGCATCTTCAAGAAATTCTTCCCGGATGGATGGCGAAACAAGGCGGAAGATGCCTCTATGGCACACCGGGCTTATGTCTTCATCCCGAAGACCTGCAAGGAAGGGAAGAAATGCAAGCTGCACGTTGCCATCCATGGTTGCTTACAGGGCGGGAAAACCGACAACCGACCCGGGCATTCCGGAAACCTGTTTGCCAAGTTTGGCGGCTACAACGAGTGGGCGGAGACAAACGGCATCGTAGTCCTGTATCCGCAGGTGGAAAGACGGGAAGTTCCACCACCGCTCAACCCACAAGGATGCTGGGATTGGTGGGGACAGGACTATACGCACGAGAAGTACCATACCAAAGAAGGTCCCCAGATCCGAGCCGTGGCTGAAATGATCAATGTGCTCGTAGGCGAGGAGCTGCTCGAGGTGGCAGCGAAGTAGGGGTACTTGAAGGATTCAAGATACCCGGGCGAGGCAGGGATGCCCCGCATGTTCGATCGGATAACCGATTGAATGGGAAGCGAAGTCGAGCATGCAGGTGTTAGCTTCGCGGGCTGAAAGATCCCAGGGAAGGGATCCTCCAGGATCCCTCAGGGGAAGGCGCTACAGGGACGTGAACGGAATACCGGCCAGGTACCCGGCAGAACGGGTAGCTGTTTTTCAAGAGAATTACCAAACATGTTAACCGGAAATGGAGAGATGACTTATGGCAACAACGCCTGAATCATTGCAGGATCTCGGCAAGTCCATTATGAGCATGGACATAACCAAGGGGGCCGATCGGTTTCTCGATGCGCTCGCTAAGCTGAAGGTGCCCGGCGTCGACATGGACGCATTGGTCGCCAGCCAGCGGGACAACCTAGAGGCCATGGGCAAAGCCAACCAAGCCGTTATGGAAGGGGTCACCGGGGTCGGAAAATGGCAGATGAAGATCCTGATGCAAACACTGGAGGAGATCTCAAAGACTGGCGGTTCGATGACCAAGATCGGCTCTCCGAAGGCTGTTGTAGGGGAGCAAACCGATATGGCTAAGCGTGCCTTTGAGACCGCAGTTACCAGTATGCGTGAGCTGGCGGATATTCTCAACACGGCCAATCAAACCGCTACCAAGGCGATAGTGGATCGGGTGCCGGACAGCTTGGACGAGGTCAAGGAGATACTCAAGGTCACGCAGTAACGCCGGCTCCCAGCCTATTTGTCGCCATCCAGCTACCTTCGGAAGATCGGTTTTCTTAGTAATCCAACTTCCGATAGGTTGGCCTCCTGAATCGCCACGAGTCCTTGATTTAAGGATCTTGTGGCGGTTTTTTATTGGCAATTCAAGATGAGTAATGCCTGCATGCCGAGGCGATCGCTCGTGTCCATTTCCACGACCTTCTCGAACCGTTCCAGGGCCCCTGGGCATCGTCCAGGCGTAGCTTGAGGTATCCCGAGCCTTTCAATGCCCACAGCAAGAAGCGGGGCAGGGTCATGGATACTGGTACGGCACGCTCGAGATCGTCCCTGGATAGGGTACGCCAATTCGTACTTCATTGGCTTGGGGTTGAGTTGCGGCTCGGCAAACAGAATCCGTAGGTTGCGTTAGCCGCGCGGGGAAATGCCTGGGGGGCACGATGCTGGGATCGGTTTTTCCATTTATGCTCAATCTGCCCCCTGGTTGCGGTTTAAATGAGGGTCCGGCAACCGGAAACTCGTTTTCCACACAATCCATGTATGACGGGTATACTAACCCACTTTGGGAAACGTCGCGTCGGCGCCGTGTTGCAAGTACCGAGGCAATGCCATTAAGTTAGCTGCTGACCGCTTGTGGTGGTCGATCAGGATGCGGAAGAGAAAACGACGAAGCGCGCGCATCGGCGCGAAACAGATCCCTCCCTTCGGTTCGGGATGACAATTTCGCGCGGATTCGCGTGATGCGTCGTTTCTCCTCTTGTTTGGCGACCGGTAACGCTTAACTTAACGGCATTGAGTACCAAGGGGATCACATTTGAGCGCACAGAAAAGAGCAGGCCGGTCGAGGAGGCTAGCGTTCCGGCTGATGCTATTTATCGCCTTGCTGGCAGTGACCACATCCGTGCTCGCGGCCCGGTTCCGGATCTCCGACATCCGGGTGGAAGGGCTGCAACGCATTGCTGCCGGGACCGTCTTCAATTATCTCCCGGTCCAGGTGGGGGACACGACGACGGACGCTGTCACCGCAGGCATCATCCGTGCCCTCTACGCCACGGGGTTCTTCAAGGACGTGCGGGTAGAGCGGGACGGGACAGTGTTGGTGGTGTGGGTACAGGAACGGCCGGCTATTGCCGAAATCAATATATCAGGGAACAGGAGCATCGATACCAAGGGACTGAAGGAGGGGCTCAAAGACATCGGACTTGCGGAGGGCCGGACGTTCGACCGCTCGCTCCTGGATCGGATCGAGCGGGAGCTCGAACGCCAATACTATGCCCTCGGGAGGTATGGGGTTGAGATTCAGTCCACGGTATCACCGCTGCAACGTAACCGGGTCGCTGTATCCATCGACATCGCCGAGGGCCTGACGGCCCGTATCAAACAGATCAATATCATCGGTAATGAGGACTTCGAGGAACGGGAATTGCTCGATCTGTTCAAGCTAAGCCGCACCCGATGGTATTCCTTCTATTCCAAGAACGATCAGTATTCCAAGCAGAAACTCAGCGGGGATCTGGAGACCCTGCGCTCCTTCTACCTCGACCGCGGGTATATCAAGTTCGAGATCAAATCGACCCAGGTCTCCATTAGCGCCGACAAGCAAGACATCTATATAACTATCGGTATCGATGAGGGCGACGTCTACAAGGTCAGTGACATGAAACTGGCCGGGGAGCCGTCGGTGCCGGTCAAGCAACTCTTCCCCTTGATCCACATGCGCCGCGGGGATGTCTTCTCCCGCAAGGTCACGATTGAAAGCGCGGAGCGCATCTCTAAAAAGCTGGGTAACGAAGGCTACGCCTTCGCCAACGTCAACACCATTCCCGAACTCGATGAGGAGACCAAGCAGGTTGCGGTGACCTTCTTCGTGGATCCAGGCAAACGTGTCTACGTCCGGCGCGTCAACACCAAGGGCAATACCCGAACGCGTGACGAGGTGTTGCGCCGCGAGGTCAGCCAGTTGGAGGCGGCCTGGTTCTCGTCGGAACTGGTTAGACAATCCCGAGAGCGCCTCCAACGGTTGGGCTATTTCGAGGAGGTGAATGTGGAGACGCCGGCGGTTCCCGGCTCGGCGGACCAGGTAGACGTGAACCTATCGGTCGTTGAGAAGGACTCGGGCAATCTACTCGCCGGTATCGGCTACTCTCAGTCCCAGGGCATTATCTTCAACACCAGCATCACCCAGAACAACTTCCTGGGCACCGGCAAGCAGGTCTCCTTTGCCTTTAACAACAGCCGTTCCAACCGCAATTACCGTCTCGCCTACACCAATCCCTATTACACGATAGACGGCATCAGTCGGGGCTTCGAGCTCTCCTATCGAGAAACGGATTACGAGAAGTTGAACAGCATCGACTACTTCACGGATGTGGGCGTCGCTGGCATGAACTTTGGTCTGCCGATTACGGATACCAGCCGCGCGGGTCTTGGCATCCGTTACCAGTACACCAAGTTCACCGCGGGGAATTCCCTGTTGGCGCAGACCTTCGAGACCGATTATGGTAATCAATTCAACGATTTTCTACTGACTGCGAGCTATACCAACGATTCGCGCGATCGGGCGATTTTCCCCACCAAGGGTAATTTCCAGTCCTTGCGAGCGGAGGTATCGGTGCCGGGCAGCGATTTGCAGTTTTTCCGGTTGACCTATACGCATCGCCGATACATCCCTTTGATCAGGCACTTTGTTTTATCCCTGGATGCGGATCTGGGTTATGGTAACGGGTTCGGCAGCACCAAAGACCTTCCCTTCTTCGAGCATTTCTTCGCCGGCGGTCCGGGATCGGTCAGAGGTTGGAAGGAGAACACCCTGGGCCCACGGGAGACTACCCTTGAGGAGAACCCAGCGGGCGGTAATGTAAAGATGGTCGGCAGCATAAAGCTCTTCGCACCGTCGCCCGTGGAGGGTGAGTTTGCCAAGACCCTGCGTCTCGGAGCCTTTTTCGATTTCGGCAACGTGTGGACCACGAGCAACCCGACGCTCTCCGATCAGGAACTCCTGACGCCCAGGGGATTCAGTCTGAGCGACATCCGCTATTCCGCTGGCCTGTCTCTGACCTGGATGTCACCCGTCGGTGCCCTGTCGGCCAGCATCGCCCGTCCATTCAACGACAAGGTCGAGGATAAGACCCAGATGTTCCAATTCAGTGTCGGGCAAAGATTCTGACCGGAGAGGGCGATCAAGTGAACACATCCGTTGGGACATTGATCGGTCTCGGCTTCTATCTCACGGGGGGCTTGCTGCCTGCCGCCGACTATGTCATCGCGGTGATCGACCCCACCCGCATCGTCGAACAGTCTCCCCAATATGAGGCAGCGCGCGCGCAATTGGAGGAGGAGGTCAACGATCGGGAGCAGAAGCTTGCCGAGCAGCAAAAGCGGCTTAGCGAGTTGCAGCAAAAGCTCGAGCGCGATGCGGCACTGATGAGCGAAGAGGAGCTGCAACGCCTACAGACCGACATCCGCAACCGGGGACGCAAGGTCAAGTACGCCCAAGCCGAATTTCGCGAAGATTTTTCCCTGCGCCAGAACGAGCTGCGCACCAAACTGGCCCGGCAGGTCGAGGAGGTGGTGGCGGAGCTGGCGCGCGAAGAAAACATCGATCTGATACTCAGCGAGGGCATGGTCTATGTCAGCAAGCGCATCGATATCTCCGATAAGATCATCATGCGATTAAAGGAAAAGTTCGAGGCAAGTAAGGGTCTTTAACCTACGTCTCGGGCTTTCAGGGTAGTGGCGATTAGGCTTCAGGAGCTGGCGGATCGTCTCGGTGTCGAGCTGCGCGGGGACGGCGAGCGGTACGTACAGCGGGTCGAGACCCTCAAACGGGCCGATGACGTCAGTCTATGCTTCTTCGGGGATCGTAAGTACCAAGCCGAGCTCAGGGCGACCGGCGCCGCGGCGGTGATCCTGGCGGAACCTTACGTGCCGCTCTGCCCGGTCACGGCTCTGGTCAGCGCGAATCCCTACCTCACCTATGCCCGGGCGGTGCGGCTGCTGCATCCCGAGCCCGCCGTGACCGGCGGGCGCCATCCGAGCGCGGTGGTGGCCCAAAGTGCCCAGGTCGATCCGTCCGCTTGGATCGGCGCCACGGCGGTGGTAGAGACGAGCGCTGAAATCGGACCGCGGGTCTTTGTGGGACCGGGCAGTATTGTGGGTTCCGGATGCCGTATCGACGAGGATAGTCGGTTGGTCGCGCGGGTCACCTTATGCGCGGGGACACGCGTCGGGAAGCGGGTGTTGATACAGCCGGGTGCGGTCATCGGGCGCGAGGGCTTCGGTTTCGCGAAGGACGGCGAATGCTGGGTGCGCATCCCCCAGCTGGGGGGGGTGCGGCTCGGTGATGACGTGGAGATCGGGGCCAATACCACGGTTGACCGGGGGGCCCTGGAGGATACGCTGATCGCCGACGGGGCGAAGCTGGATAACCTCATCCAAATCGGACACAACTGCCATATCGGCGAAAATACCGCGCTGGCGGCCTGCTCCGGGATCTCCGGCTCCACCAAGATCGGGCGCAATTGCACCATCGCCGGGGCCGTCGGTATGGCGGGGCACCTGACGATCGGGGACGATGTCCACTTCACCGGGATGGCCATGGTTACACGCTCTTTCACCGAGCCCGGACGCTACAGCAGCGGAATTCCGGCCATGCCGAGTGCCCAGTGGCAGCGCAGCATAGCCAGATTCCGGCACCTCGATGAATTTGCCCGACGACTGAAGGACTTGGAAGAAAAATTAGATCAAACCAACACCGAGCTGCAACAGAAGCCCGAATAAAATCGGGATCGGCAGCTGCCGATCCATGGACAGCAGCCGGTTCCCCGGAACGTCGGAGGTAGCATTGAGCACAATGGATATCCATAAGGTGTTGAGCCTGTTGCCGCACCGCTATCCTTTTCTGTTGATCGACCGCGTGGTCGACTACGAGGCGAATCAATATCTGATTGCGTTTAAAAACGTGACCTGCAACGAGCCCTTTTTCGCCGGTCATTTCCCCACGCGACCGGTCATGCCGGGGGTCCTGATCATCGAGGCCCTGGCCCAGGCTACCGGTCTGCTCGCCATGAAGTCGCGTCCGGACGAGGTGGGAGAGAAGGCCCTGTATTACTTCGTAGGGATCGACAAGGCGCGCTTTAAACGCACGGTGGAGCCCGGCGACCGGCTGACCCTCGAAGTGCACCTCAACAAAGTACGCCAAGGGATCTGGCGCTTCAGCGGCAAGGCCCATGTGGATGGCGAGATGGCCGCTACCGCTGACATCATGTGTACGGCGCGGGACTTTTGACCTCGATTCATCCCACCGCGGTCATCGATGCGACCGCCGAGCTGGAGTCCGACGTTGCGGTGGGTCCCTATACCGTCATCGGTCCGCGGGTACAGGTAGGGGCCCGCAGCAGCATCGGCCCCCATGTTGTGATCCGCGGACCGACGCGCATCGGGGCCGACAATCGGATTTTTCAGTTCGCCTCGGTAGGCGAAGATCCCCAAGACACCAAGTACGGCGGTGAGGAGACCTTCCTTGCGATCGGCGACGGCAACCTAATCCGTGAGTATACGACCTTGCACCGAGGCACCGTGCAGGATGCAGGGATAACCCGTATCGGCAACCATAACCTCTTCATGGCCTACAGCCATGTGGCCCACGATTGTCGGATCGGCAGCCATGTGATCATGGCCAACGCCGCCTCCCTGGCCGGTCACGTTAAGGTGCAGGACCGGGCCATCCTCGGGGGCTTCACCATCGTCCACCAATTCTGCCGGATCGGGACCCATTGCTTTTGTGCCATGGGCTCGGTCGTCACCAAAGATGTCCCGCCCTATGTGATCATCGGCGGCCATCCGGCCCAGCCCCGTGGTATCAACACCGAAGGGCTGCGGCGACGGGAGATCGACGCCGCAACCATACAGCAGCTCAAGAACGCCTACCGGATCCTCTATCTATCCGACCGCAAGCTGGAAGACGCCATAGCGGCGATGCGTGCGCTGGGCAATGCCCGAGTGGACCAGCTTGCGGACTTCGTCGCCGACCGATCCCGCAGTATCGTGCGCTGATGCAGCCGTATGCAATTGCCCAAAAAACAACCTTTTGTACGCAGGTGTAGTCGATCATGTTCGCACTATGAATCCGCAGATTACGCAGATTTCCGCAGATGAAAAACGAAACAATCTGTGAAGATCTGCGCAATCCGTGGACAAAGAATGTCATCATCATTTTTCCTATACTCAATCTGACCTAGGCTATTCCGATTCCGTGGCCTGTTCGGGCGAAAGATTTGCTGAGAATGAGATGGATAGGGGAATCGCAACGCCAAGACACAGAGAAAAAACCCTTGCGTCTTTGCGCCTTGGCGCCTTTGTGTTCTCTTCTGTTCTCTGTGCCCTCTGTGGTGTAAAAACGCAACCATGACAAAGCCTTTGGTTGTGGGAAACGTTTCCGTTGTTCGGTTTGTGCCTCTCTGGTTTCCGGACCAAAATTCACGCCTTGGTGGTCTGAGGCGGAGCCTCGCTGGTGACTGGAAGCTGGTAGCAGCATGAAGATCGGCATTGTTGCCAATGAGCCCTCGGGTGATTGGTTGGGGGCCGCCGTCCTGCGCGCGTTGAAGGCCCGGGTGCCGGACGCACGCCTGGTCGGTGTCGCCGGACCCCAGATGCAGGCCGCCGGCTGTGAGAGCCTGGTGCCCATAGAACGGCTGTCGGTCATGGGACTGACGGAGGTCCTGCGGCATCTCGGCGAGCTCCTACGCATCCGCGGCGAGTTGACCAGATCCCTACTCGCCTGGCGGCCCGACGTCTTCATCGGTGTGGATGCGCCCGACTTCAATCTGGGACTCGAACGGCGCCTGCGTAAGGCCGGCATCCGCACCGTCCACCTGGTCAGCCCGACGATCTGGGCCTGGCGCGCCGGACGTGTGAAGACCATCCGCCGTTCCGTGGATCTGCTGCTGAGTATCTTTCCATTCGAAGAAGACCTCCTGCGCAGGCACGGAGTATCTGCCCGTTACATCGGCCACCCCCTCGCGGACGAAATCTCGCCGCAGACCGATCCCGCGCCAGCACGGACCCGGCTCGGGATACCGCCGCAGGGACCAGTCCTGGCCCTGCTCCCAGGCAGCCGTGTGAGCGAGCTGAGGCTTCTCGCAGGACCCTTCCTGCAGACCGCCCGCTGGTGTCTTGAACGGCATCCCGGACTCCGCTTCGCAGTCCCCTTGGCGACGCCGACCTTGCGTGAACTCTTTATGGCAGCCCTGCGGCGAGAAGCCCTCGAGCTGCCTGTTACCCTGGTAGACGGCCAGGGCCGGGACGTGATCGCCGCCGCCGACTGCGTACTCACCGCCTCAGGAACCGCGACCCTAGAGACCCTGTTGATCAACCGCCCGATGGTGGTCGGCTATCGGATGAGCCCGACGACCTATCACCTGTTATCGGGCCTGCGTCTGGTAAAGGTTCCCTATATCGCCATGGCCAATCTGCTGGTAGGCCATGAGCTGGCACCTGAATTCATTCAAGACCGTTGTCGGGCGGACTTGCTGGGACCTGCCGTGCTCGACCTCCTCAGGAATAGAGACCGGGTAAGCGAGATACAATCGGCATACCGTGAGGTCCATGGTCAGCTGCGTCGCAACGCCGGTCACGAGGCCGCTGCCGCAGTGCTGGAGCTGGTCAGCGGGGGCAAGCCGTGAGCGGCGAGGTATCCCTCGTCGCGGGCGTGGACGAAGCAGGACGTGGGCCTCTGGCGGGACCGGTGGCGGCCGCGGCCGTGATCCTTGACCCCGAGCGGCCGATCCTTGGCCTCGCCGATTCCAAGCGCCTCACGCCGGACCAGCGCGAATCACTCGACCAGGAAATCCGGAACCAGGCCCTAGCCTTCGCCGTGGAATTTGCCACGGTCGAAGAAATCGATCGCATCAACATCCTCCAGGCATCCCTGCTCGCCATGCAGCGGGCGGTGGAAAACTTAAGCGTCGCCCCACAGCGGGCCTTGGTGGACGGTAACCGCCCTCCCCGGCTGGCCTGTGGGGTGGAGACAGTTGTGAAGGGCGATGCCACCGTCGCCGTCATCAGCGCCGCGTCCATCCTGGCCAAGGTCGCCCGCGACCGCGAGATGCTGATGCTAGATAGCAAATTCCCCGGCTATGGCTTCGCCCGTCACAAGGGCTATCCGACCCGGGCCCATCTGGCCGCCCTGCGCGCGCTCGGACCCTGCGCGCTGCACCGGCGCTCGTTCCGACCGGTGCGGGAGCTGCTGCGCTGAGCTTGTGCTACTATGAAATACAACATTTCCCTCAAAAAAACAGAGGAGGGCTTCAGTGTCTCCTGCCCCGGTCTCCCCGGTTGCTGGTCGCAAGGGGAAACTGAAGAAGAAGCGCTGGAAAACATCGCCGAGGCCATCAAAGACTATCTCGCCGAATTCAGGAAGCTGCTCTGAGTCTCGGAAAGGGAGGAAAGTAGATGGGTTCAGTCAATGCAAAAGTTGCAATGAGAAATCTCAGAAAATCTGAGCTTGCATCCGTTGAGGTCGATGCACTTGCAGATTCAGGCGCAGTACACTTGTGTATCCCGGAACACATCAGGCTTCAGTTGGAGCTGGAGGAGATTGATAAAAAGGCAGTTATCTTAGCAGATGGAACGTCGAAATTGGTTCCTTATGTAGGGCCTGTCGAGCTTCGGTTTAAGAATCGTATTGGTTTTGCCGGGGCTTTGGTTATGGGAGATCAGGTTTTACTTGGTGCCATCCCAATGGAAGATATGGATTTGGTCATCATCCCTAAGACCCGAGTCTTAGATGTGAATCCAAGTAGTCCGAATATTGCGATATCAATAGCCAAGTAAGAACTTGCCATTTTCCTGCTCATAGCTATAATTATAGTTAAGTACCTTCATACATCAATGTGAGGATGGAGAAGCCATCATCATTACCAAGAATGGAAAACCTTCCGTAGCCTTGATTAATATTGAAGATGAAGCCGACTTAGAAAGTTTAGTACTATCCAGTTCTAAACAGTTTCAACACATCATTGAAGAATCCCGAAGGAGTTTTCAACGTAATGCCATTAAGTTAAGCGTTACCGACGCGGTTTGTGATCGATCGTGCGCTGTTTTTTTCGCCCTCACCCCAACCCCTCTCCCGCCGAGGGTGTCGTAAAAGGTGACGCCCGACGCGGTCTTTCTCGTTCCCACGCGCTGCGTGTGAAGGTGGAAGCTCTGCGCCGCGGAGAGCATCAGGCCGGTGGTATACACGGGAATCAAACCTGCCGGCTGTCCGGCGTTGTTATCCGGTGCGGCCCAGAGGGCGTCTGCTCTGAGCGTTGCCGATAGCTGGTGATGGGGTCTGTAAGCCGTCTGAAAGACGGCGGTCTCAGCCGGACTCGCGTCCCCGGAACCGCCGACATCTTGTCGGCTCCCGGGACTACCGATATTTCGTTGGTCCTTCTGGCTATCGGGTAAAACCTGAATGCCCAGTTGCCGGTCCAAATGGTCATCAGTCAGGCTGAGTTTTCTCGTTCCCAGGCGCTGCGTGGGAACCAGAGACCGGGAGCGGGGCTTTTGCGACACCCTCCCGCCGGGAGAGGGGCTTTGAGGCTTAACTTAATGGCATTGGTTTTCAACGTAGGGTGTCGCAAAACGGTGGCGTCAGCCGCCAGTCTGTGAAGTTTAAACCACAGAGGACACAGAGGACGCAGAGAATTGGCCTGTGCCCTTCTCTGCGTCCTCTGTGTCCTCTGTGGTTCGAAAGGACTTTTGCGACACCCTCCCACCGGGAGAGGGGATCAAACAAGAAACGGGGAGGTCAATGAATCTCCCTACGCTACCACTTAGAAATTTTCCACTACCCCTTTTCGTTATAAATGGCCCTATGGGTTTCGCCCCTGTGCATCAGATCCGAAAAGTCCTCCTTCTTTACTTTTTATATCTAAGTATTCCTCAACTGATATTGGGTTCCAAGAATCACTTGGATCCTGTGTGTTTATAAGATACGTTTCCTTAATTTTACCCGAAGATTTTTTTCTATGCGGCGAGAAGGACCACGATGGCTCTTCCACTTTCATCAAAGAAATCGAGCCAAATAGAATCTTGCATTTCTGGTTTTTTGTTGGGCGGGGAGTAATAAAATTTCCATAGAGTTTTCCTTCGGTGGGTATCCAGAAGATCATATATCCATCATTTCTTTTTCCGGGTTCAGATTCGCCTTCTATTTTCGAAATCAGAGAATATTTCATGTATGCCCTACTGTTACTTACTTCGAGACTTCCTTCTAAGGAAGCATTCCCCAAGGGTTTTTTAGTTGGTCTATCATATATATTTAGGTATGCCTCAATCTTGTAGTCATATTTGAATAAGGGGCGATTCATTTTTGCATGGATAATATAAAGCAGATCAAGATCCGGTTTGGAGTTATCACAAATGAGATCCTCAGCATTCCCCTCATATATCCCATCGAATTCACTGATTTGACTTATGAGCCACATTAGTAATGCAAAAATGATACTTAGAATAATGCCGACAAAAGTCTTAAAAATCTTAGATAAAGCATTCTTTTTAATGTGGGTGAAAATATCCTTAATGGCCATTCTCATTTTCTCCTCTGATCTCAATGCCCTACACGAATACCTTGGATGCCTCAAAACCCGTAGGCTGGGTTGAGGTACGAAACCCAGCTATCCGTGCCGGGTTTCGTACCTCAATCCAGCCTACCCACTCGGTTTCCTTCACACGGCGGTCAGACCGAGAACCTCATGACGTTGGGGTGTGGGAGCCAGAAGTATAACGACGAATCCCGCGAATCGCACAAATCAATTTTCGCGTAGATTCGCGTGATTCGTAGTTTTCCCTTTGGCTCTTTATGGATTCCGGACCGTTTTGGAGTGCGCCGGCAAAGCGGTGCGGTCGAATCGAACCCCGGCGACGGGAGATACCAGCGGCGTTTGCTGGGAACCTGGGTGCCGGGTTCCGCACGCGCCGCGGCGACGGCGCTTTCCCCTGGCCGCAACGCCTTGGTTTGAGACGGATGCATCGCTAAATCCAAGGCGGCGGCGGGTAAGTAGCTCCTGACCAACCCCGCGATTACCTGGGACACCACGGATTCCGGTAGGGACCGAGGTAAAGTTGCCGCCGCACTCCAAAATGTCCGGTGTATCCTTCCATAACCGTGAGCAGCTCGGAATCCATAAAGAGCCAAAATCCATTTTCAGAGCGGGAAATGCAACGTGACGTAACTTAAAAAAACTTAGAAAAAACTAAAAAAGAAACTAAAAAAGGACACCCACTTTGTTTAGGAGTAGGAAAAACCCACAGCCGCCCTATAATGGCAAAGATGTACTGATATCCGGGAACTCGACCAAATGTTAAATAAGCGGCAATATCACACCGGTGGTCCCTTCCGTGCGGACCAGCTGCATTCCGGTGATCCTTACGAGCTCGACGACGGCCATCCCATCGAGTGTCTACCTAGCGGCGGGCGGCACGCCAAGGCAAATCTGAGCGGAGGATTGGCGCTGGAGACCGATCCGGACGTGACAGCGGCCGGCTTCGATACCGGATTCACGCCGGACGAGAAAAACCTGCGCGCCCCCGATATCGCCGTGGGCAATGTCCCGGACGAGCCGGGTTGGGTATCCGGTGCGCCGCCGCTGGCGGTGGAGTATGCCGACGTCGGTCAGGACGAACCGGACCTGCAGGCAAAGATCCGCACCCTGCTCGGGGCGGGGACGCGCTACGTCTGGGTCGTGCGCCTGACCGGAGTGCGCCGGGTCGAGGTGTACGAACCGCACGCTTCCCCCTCCCTGGCGTATCCCGGACAGGAGCTGGAGGCGCCGGGGATCCTCGCCAACCCGGTGCCCGTAGAAGCCCTGTACGACCCCGATGCGGCCCACGAGACCGCGCTGCGAAACCTGCTGCAGCGGCGCGGTTACCCGGACCTGGACGCAGTGCGGGAAGAAGGTCGGGAAGAGGGTAAGCTGGCGATAGTTCTGCACCTGCTCCGACGTGCAGTTGGGCCAATCCCGGAAAACGATAGCCAACGGATCCGCCAGCTCGATCGTGACGGATTGGCCGCGTTGGCCGAGGCCCTTTTGGATTTCCACGCAACAAGCGATCTGGCCGCTTGGCTGAAGCGCCATGTTTAACGCTCGCTGAGGAAACCTCCGCGCCGATCGACTCAGCCTGTCTCGACGGACGTGGATGTGAAAACGGCGTCTAGCACCTCATTTCGCTTGATATTGCGGGTAAGGAGGAAGGTAAATGGATCTAGTCAATGTAAAAGTTGCAATGAAAAATCCCAGAAAATCCGAACTTGGTGCCATCCCAATGGAAGATATGGATTTGGTCATCACCCCTAAGACCCGAGTTTTGGATGTAAATCCAAGTAGTGCGAATATTGCGACATCAATGGCCAAACACCTAATGAGGAACTATGCGCCCGGAGAAGAACCATGAGGATGAGAGCTATTGACCGGTGGGCTTGTATCGCCATTCTAGTGGCTTCTTCGATACAGCCCTCCTTCGCAGCCACCAAGATAGGTGAGTTACTCGACGAGGAGTCGGGAACTGTTTATGAGCTTTACGACAATGAAGATGGAACCTTCACCGTCTGGCAATTTGATCCGGACGGGACAAACTCGATTTGGGAGTTCGGTGGAGAAAGCAATCCTAATCCAGCTGATGGAAGCGGTAGCGGCGCGCCGACACCAGAATCCATTGAAGAATATATAAGAAAACACCACAAGGGAAAGCTCAGCAAAGGTGTACAAACGAATAATCCGCTAACCCTCAAACGCAGCAGTCAGGGGAAAGGTCTGGATCCACGCTGGAATCCAGCGGCAAATGCCAAAGAAGGAGTAGAAAGTTCCGGCGGGCCAAGCAGTAATTCAGGGAGTACTGCGGAATGGCTTAAAAACAAAGCTAAACGAGGGAGCAACAGTGAGCAGGATGATGACAACACTGGAACCAACTCTGAACGTCCCGACATTGGAACGACGGGTTCGATAAGACCTGAGGTTGTTAATCCAGTTCCCGTACAGTGACCATTTTCTCCTGCGTCTGTTCCGCATTTCCCGCTTCAGACATACGCATAAAGCTCGCCTGCAGGCTGGATTCCGAGTCGATCAGGAACTGGCCGGAGACCACGACCGCGTCGCCCTCGTTGAGGCCCGAGAGGATCTCCACCTCGCCGCCTTGGTGCATACCGGTCACCACATCCACCGGCCGGAACCGGCCTGCTCCCAGGGCCAGGACCACGCTCTCGCGTTCGCCGGTGACGATGAGCGCCTCGCTTGGTAGCTTGAGTACATTCTTCCTGGGGCCGCCCTGGATCACGATCTCGGCGAACATATTCGGCTTCAGCAGACGGTCCGGATTGGGAAAGACCAGACGGACACGCAGGGTCCGGGTCTTGGGATCCAGGTCGGGATAGAGATAATCCACGACCCCCTTCCACTGCTTGCCCGGATGGGCCGGCACCCCGATTTCGGCCTTGAGGCCGGGCCGCAGCCAAGCGATCTGGTGCTCGAAGACATCCACCAGGACCCACACCCGACTCAAGTCGGCGATGGTGAACATCTCCGTGTCCTTGGTCACATACATGCCGTCGCGGGCCATCATCCGGGTCACGATGCCGTTGATGGGAGCCAGCACCGGGATCCGGTTCCTGGTCTTCTTGGTATGCTCGATCTCCCGGATGATCGGGTCCGGCACATCCAGCAGCCGCAGCAGGTTGCGCGCCTTGTCTACCTTGACTGCGGCGGTGCTCCGTAGCCGGGGGTCGAGGGCCAGCAGAAAATCCACTTGAGCAGACAGGATATCCGGCGCATAGAGCTGGGCCAGCGCTTGCCCCTTTTTCACCGGCTCTCCCTCCGCGCGCAGATTCAGATCCTCGATCCAGCCCTCGGCCCGCGGATGGACATGGGCCAAGCGTGTCTCGTCATACTCCACCCGGCCCAGGGTGCGCACGGATTTCCACAGGGTCCCGCGCTCCACCTGCGCGGTGCGCACCGCCATATTCCGGATTACTGCGTCGCTCAAGGCCACCTGCGGATGCTTGTCCACCTCCGGCTCCACGGACCGCTCCACCAGATCCATGCCGCAGATAGGACAGGTGCCGGGACTATCCCTGACAATCTGTGGGTGCATCGGGCAGACATATTTGGAGTCCAGGTGCTTGACGGCGTGTTCCAGGGGACTGTCGTCCAACGCCGTTGCCGGGAGCTCGCTCGGCGTTGTGGCCTCATCGCCGCAAGCCGTTACCAACAGCAGCCCGAGACCGACGGCGAAGGGGCGCCCCCTCCCGATCAGGCGAAACAAGACCATGGTTTCCTCCCATACGCAGGGTGACCGGTAGCGAGTGTAGCGAACCGCATCGCAATCGTTTCTTTCCGGGCATGGGATACGTGTTGCGTTACGCCGCGCTCGAGCGCCGTGCTCCCCCAGGCATCTTCTCACGCGGCTAACACAACTACAGTCCGCGCGGGCCAACGGCACAGCGGGCGACCCAGGAGTAGGTTACGTTAAGACGCCGGCACCGGCGCCAAGTCGGGTAGTTGGGCAAAGGACCAGGCTTGTCCCGACGGAGGAGGGAGCCTGACCCGTGCCTAAGAGGCTATCTAGAAATTAAGATACTGATTTTAAAGTATAAAATCTATAAATTTCGCGCTCGTCCCACGCTCCAGCGTGGGAACGCCGTCGTGTCCGCTCCCGCGGACTCAGCTCCTCTGTGCTGATCGGCGTTGACTGTTAGCCTACCGAGGTGCTTAATCGACGCTGGAGCCTGGGGAGCCGGCCGAAATCAATACTTTAGGGTCTAGCAAGGCTTCGCCTTAAGCCCACGAGTGCACAACTCGAGCTTCGTGGCGAAACCCCAATCGGACAGGATTTACAAGATTCTTGTCATTCCTGAATTTCTTACGCCCGATCACGTGCTTATCAAACCAGCAAGCGCTCTTCACAACCAAAAATCCGGTTAATCTTGAAAATCCTGTTAATCCTGTACGATTGGTTAGCGAGGCTTCGCCTTAAGCCCACGAGGCGTGAATTTTTTGTGCAATGCACACAAAACTTGACCCATTTGTAGAGATGCGGTTCGCCGCCGGGCGCGGGACGCGCCCGGTGGTTCACCACATCCTACGCGGGCTGAAGCTATTGCTTTGAGCCGAAGACCTGATATCCGCCGGTTGCACCAGTTGGGGGCATATTGGGTACGGAACCATCCTGTACAGGCGGTAACCAGCGATCAGTCATCTACCATGCCACATTCATAAGGGGTTCCATCCTCAGATAAGGCTTCCATGTCTCTTTCCCGGCAGGGTAAATGGTTGATAGCCACAATGCCGGACCATGTGTTTTGAAGTAATTGGGCCAACTGCCGGTAAATCGGTAAAACAGTAGTTTGCATCAGACGATCGCAAAAAGAGGGCAGCCATTCACCCAGGTGATCAAAACTAAATGCACCCAGTGCTTCATGCGTTATACGCGTTGTCTTGGGTTCTGATGCCATTGCTAACATAACTAATAGAATAACGACAAATTCAAGTTCACCTATCAAATGGTCCGCTTTTTCACCTGTTTTTTGAGAAATGTCAAAGCCGAAAGCCCGATAAAAACCAACAATATCGGATAAAATAGCGCCTTTGTCGCGTCGAATAAAACCGGATTCGTTGATAGGACATGCGACATTACCTTCAAATAAACGATGATATTCCTCTACCCAAGCCTCCAAACTCAAGGTTTGAGCTTGGAGACGAATTTGTTGAAAAGTCTCGGCAAGATGATCCGCCTCAGGTAAATTAGAACATTGTAGTAGTCCCTGAAGATCGGTAACCTCCTTTTCCAGCATTGTTTGCGTTTCAGTCGATGGTAAGCTAAACAGTCGAATGATCAACTGGAGCAAATCGGCTTGTGCAAACAACGAGAGACGGTCTTTTTCTGTCACTACAGGTTCCGGGGAAGAAGGGATTTTATTGAACCACCGGACAGGCTGAGGTGAAGAAGTATTTTGGGTATCCATGGCTAAATTCCGTAATTTCAATCCGGTTCAAAACTTGAATTTGCCGCAAATGAACGCGAATGAACGCAAATGGTTAGCGTTGATTGGCGTCCATTGACAGTAAAAAAATAACTCCTCTGGGCCTACACTGTCTCGCGTGAGGCCCCACAATTGGTCAAAAAACGCATGGTGAACCGCCGCTGAGGGCGAAGCGATTTCGACCTATTTGCGTTGATTTGCGTTCATTTGCGGCAAAAAACAATTCGGAGGAGCCGGCCCCGTCTCGTATGGGGACACGACAACAGGATCATGCAGAATGTGCTGAAATGACGTACTAGGGTAGTTGATAAGCTGTCCAATTAGACCAATGCTTACGTCCACCTCTATTATCCGCGTCACCTTGCCAGACTGCAAAGGCAAGCTGACCTTTTTCACCGGGTTTGAATTGATAGTCGTTGACGTCATCCGTAGTGAGCGGACGAGAGAAAACGACTGTCCAACGACCTTCTTTCCAAATGCCAAGGGCGCTGGTAGCCGATTCCGGTTGTGGTGTCAATGAACCCCATCCTTCGGCCACCAATTCCTGAGCCGGCTGACTACGCTCGAATACAGCACTGGGGTTGCCGGCTTGTTTCGCGATAAACCATTGATGTGAGCGCGGATCTTTAAAGTCTTCCGGCACCCTATGGGGAGGTTTTCCTTCCGCAAACCAGTACAAATCCGACCAGGCGTTGGGATGGACATCCTGTACATCCTGAAAACCTTCGTCCATGTCTTTTTGCCACAGGCCCTTCCAATAAAGAATCTGGACTTTACCGCCACCTTTTTGGCCCATGAAGGGAGAGGCAGTGGGGGTCAGTGGGAATTCTATCGCCACCGCATCGGAAAAACGCTTCACATCCACGTTCTGACTGGGCGAATCATCGGCCCACGAGAGTCGCCATGCGATCGATTTTCCATCAGTCAGTCCTTGAACCCTGAGTTCGGTTACGGAAGCCTCTTCCAAACGTGGCTGAGTCATTTGCTGTGGCAATACAGCAACGTCCAGCGCCGGGGCTTTTTGCCAGGCCGGCGCAAACGGCTCTGTGGGTAACTCTCCAGCCACTTTGCTGACTGAAATGGAGGGCTGTTGCGCAAAAGCCATGCCTGCAATCAGGCTGCACAACAAGATAAGGCCCATCTTACCCAATGGATTTTGATTCCTCATCATGTTCTTCCCCATATGGACTGGCTGATATTTGCGTTTATTCGCGTTCATTTGCGGACAAATCTTAGGTCGTGTTGTGGCGGTAGACATCATAGCGTTTGTCGTGATGATCACGCACATAATGCGGTTCGGTAAAGGGTACACGACTAACTTCCTCGCCTTTGCCATCCCAACCAATCACCTCATCACCTTCGACCTTGAATTTTTCAATGATGAGATCGGTGGAACCAAATAGGAGTAATGCACCTAAGAGTTTTTTGTCATCCGCCAGCTGACGATACAGTGTCTTCGCTGCTTCAACACCTGGTCCGAAAAGCTGTTCCAGGAATCCATCAGGCACATGGATGGGTGGAATATAGTAGACATTCGGACCGGTGCCGAATTGCGGATAGAGTGGCAAGGCCAGTTTGCGTATCTTGACGATGTAATCCAATAGATTATCCTCACGTGGTTCGCCTCGAGCGGTCAGATATCCGTGCGTACGGATTTTTCCGATGCAGGATTCGACGCATAAACTCACTTTACCTTGTTCAATTCGCGGGAAGCAACCGATACACTTTTCGCTGGTGCGACTTATCATGTTGAAGAAGGTCTTTTTATACGGACAGGCCTTGACGCATTCCTGATAGCCACGACACCGTTCCTGGTCGATCAATACAATACCGTCTTCATCGCGTTTATAAATGGCCTGACGCGGGCAGGCAGCGAGACAAGCCGGGTTATCACAATGGTTGCATATCCGGGCCAGATAAAACATCCACATGGGGTGGGCATCCTCGAAATGTTCGCCTTGCCCAACGGTTTTTGAGACATCATCTTCCCCCAGGTTGAGAGCCGAATAGTCCATCGTATCAGGAAGATGGCCATCCGGCGGGTCCAGTAGATGATTGCCTTCGAAAATAGTATCGGTTTTTAAAACCTTGCCTTTCCATTTTGCAGGCCCTCGGCGTTCCAACAATTTCATATCCCACGCCATCGGATAACCACCATAAGGCTTGGTCTCGACATTATTCCAGAAAATGCTCTCCTCCCCTTTACCGCTGGTCCAACCGGTTTTACAGGCAATGGTACAGGTTTGGCAATCTATACATTTGTTGATATCAAATACATAGGCCACTTGCTTTGCCGGGGGAGGGGCATCGTAAGGATACTCCATCTCTCGATTCAGTTGCCAATTGTGACGTTTGGGCATGTTACCAATCTCCTGTTCATCGCCGCGCTAAACGGACCAAGCGTTGCGCGCACGAAATTTTGATTTGAGCCCGAGCGCCGCCGCAACGCTTGGGTCCACCTTGAGCGACTTGTTATGTTAGGCTTTTTGCAATATTC
The DNA here is from genome assembly GCF_004359955.1 of Candidatus Thiosymbion oneisti. Classification (NCBI taxonomy): domain Bacteria; kingdom Pseudomonadati; phylum Pseudomonadota; class Gammaproteobacteria; order Chromatiales; family Chromatiaceae; genus Candidatus Thiosymbion; species Candidatus Thiosymbion oneisti. The sequence goes on along the minus strand of NZ_SMSC01000009.1, from coordinate 12,203 downwards.
CGAGAATAGCCAAAAAGACTATCTCCATATCTTCCGGTACACGATAAGTATGTAAATCTCTATGGATATTCTTCCCCTTTCTATCCAAAATACCAAAGCGCCAAAGCTCGCCTATGCTCACTGCACCATAAAGCGAACCCGGCAATTCTTTTTCCTCAGCAATCTCTTCCGTCGGATTACTAAAATCAAAATAATCACTGAATGTATACTTTTTCCCTTCTTTGAAAACCAGTTTACCCATATATATGTCTTCCGATATATCGGTCTGGCATATGTAATCTGTACATGAAATTACAGATACTTCTATCCCACGCGGCGGGCGGTCGGCTGGAGCGCCAAGTTAGGCGGCTTTTTGGTATTGCTGGATAATCTTTGACAACGCTCTTAGTGCTTCATTGACCGACTTTGCATCGGGAAACATTTTTGCCACATCAGGCTCAAGCATAATGAGCTTCACCCCTTCGTGATATTGTTTGGCATATTTCCCGCGAACTCCGCCTGTCATCTGAGAAAAGTCATATTCATCACGAAGCTCGTCGTTCAGCTCATCATCATATTCCGTATTCATAAAAATTCTGCTCCCGTTTGGTTGCCTGGCGGGCACTGATGATTCGAATGGTTTCACCACGATATGCATGGGAAATAACCAATATTCTGTTTCCGCTGGAAAGCCCGATAATAACATACCGTTCTTCCTGAACCGAATGTTCGGGATCAGGATATGTTGTGGACAGAGTATCCCCAAATACTGTGGATGCCTCTTCAAAAGAGACACCATGCTTCTTGCTGTTAATATCCGCCTTTTGGGGATTCCACCTAAAATCCATTAAAATCTCTTGGAACGCAAGTTAAACTATCCTTCCTGAACGCCTAACAACCGGTATAAGCCGACGCATACTACGCTTGCATACCGAAACGCGAAAACCATGCCGTAGCCCAATGGCGCAGTATGCGGTCGGCTTGATACACTCGTTAGGCGTCGTGTAATTTTGCTGGAAACTTTGGAACCAATAGAGAATGATTTGATTTTCCAGTCTTGGTAAAAAATTCAAAAGTCCCCTTTTCGCTACACACCCAAACTTCTGCAGCTCCATTGGCAAAATATAGCTTTCTTTTATTTGTCATTTCTCTTTTAGTGTCGGCAGACGACATAATCTCAATGCAGATCTCGGGTGCAATCGAACATTCAACTTCGTTTCTGATTACTTTAAGTCGTTCCTGGGAAGCCCATGCGACATCAGCAACCTTAGTTCCTTTTTTGGTACTTATTGCGCATTCTACCAACACATCTCCATCCGTTAAGTTTGAGTATAATAACCCTGTGATTTTTCCTTGAAACAAGGAATGATATATTTTAACCGGAGTCATTAAAATTTGCCCCTGGTTGTTTAATTCAATTTTGAATGGCAAATTTTGTAATTTCGGGTTATCACATACTTCTTGCCAACTCATGGTATATCACCTGTGTTGAGTTGTTCTGTCGGTTGGTACCGATTGCGCCTAACGGCTTGGCTCAGGCGCCCAATGCCGCGTGGCACTGAGCTTGAAAGTTGCTGAGGAGCCGGACCGCGGCATTTTCCCCGGTCAGCCGATTTCGGCCTTATAGTTTTTTAATCTCCTCGATTGAAAGCCCTGAAGTTTTGGCAATGATCGTTATACTGACTTCTTCTTCCTGAAAGCGTTGTTAATATGACTGAAGTTCCAGGTTAACAGGAACTCCATACCATTTAGGGCCGTAGGCTGGGGTGAGGCACGAACCCCAGCTTCTTCCGGCATACGAGAATGGGGATGCTGGGGTCCGCAAGCTCACCCCAGCCTACGAGCTCGTTATGTAATTTGTCTTTAATTATCTCGTTTTTTATTATGATCTCGATTCGCTTATCTCCGAATTGACAATATGCAAAAGGATGCCCATTATTATACTGAGTTGTTCTAAATAGTATTCTTTGACATCGATATATAATATATCATCCAGTTTCAGAAATCTCCAGTTGCTCCCAGTTGTGACAATGCCGTATATTGCATTAATCTGGTTCCCTTTCTTTTCGTTGAATATCCTGGCTGCTATCATTTCAGCGGCACACTGCGCTAGTCCGGATTTAATATTATCGTTTTTTGCTTCGACAACCGAAATAACGGGAGAGTTTATATAAAGCTGCTCTTTTGAAAGGGAAATGATGTAATCGCAAACACCGTTTAATCCTTTTTCCTTGTCAACGTTGAACTCTACACCCGAGAACAGACTGATTCGATGATTCAATATTTTTCTCAGCTCGATGAGAATGGGTGTAACAATCATCTCGGATCGTGCTTTTTCCGTATGTATCGCAAGAGCTAACGGAATGTTTTCTTTGAGAATTTCATTTAGTGTACCGCTTATTTTTTCTTCCGTGACAATGGGAAAGATATTTGTTTCTTCCTCAGTTTCAAACTGAAACTTTTCCTTTATTTCAATCAGGGTAAAATCACTATACGCCATCTCTGATACCTCTTGTCTATTTTTTAACCTGTTCATAAGGGCATGCGGATCAGATCCTTCCGAACCAAAGTAGCGATGGAACTCGAAATCGCCGGAGTTTACGTGGAACGTCTCTGCGAACGATTCGACAAAGTCAAACGCTTCGTCTGAGCCTGGCTCCTTTCCTACGCGCTATTTTGGTGTTATTTATCTATACTTTTTAACGAAATTTCAAATCCTGCCTGTTCAAAGTGATGATCAGTAGTAAATATTTCGGAAATTCCCATATCCTTTGAAACGATTATACTTGTACAATCAACAAGCCCCCATTCTTTATCTCTCATTCGCTTGAATAGTTCAAATCCCTTGCCTATCAGATTATCATCAATATTGACACAAGTCCATTTCGTTGACTGTTTAATGGCTTCAATCATCTGTATAGCGGTGGGTTTTAGATTGAATCGGCTAAAAGCATTCCCGAATTCGAGGAGAATCGCACTTGTTGTTACATAACCTATCTGTGATTCTTTCAGCTTCTCTTTTATTTCAATTGCTTGAGAGTGAAAAGTATCCCGTCGATTTCCGATAGCAATCAAGGCCGAAGTGTCAACAAAAATAGGCTTCATGATTTCTTGGGCAATCCGTATAAGTAATGATCATGGTTTTTTGCAAAGTCTTCTATACCCGTATCTACTGAAATAGTATTAATGTCTAAATTATCCCATACATCTTCTTCTGCCGATGGTTCTTCCTTAATTTCAACAGGCATACCTTCTTTTATAAGGATGTTTTCCAATTCTTTGATGATATATAACATCCTCTCATTGGGAAGAGTGTCTGGTAATTTGACTGTCAATAGCATTTCTGTCTTACCTTACTTACCATATAGTGGGTTATTAATTCAGCCTAACGGCTTGGCTCAGGGCGCCCAATGCCGCGCGGCACTGAGCTTGAACGTTGCTGAGGAGCCAGATTACGGCATTGGGCCGTTTGCAGCCAAATGTTAGGCAAATGATCTGTGAAAAACGACCCATCAACTGAGCCTGGCCCCTTTATTGTTTGATTTCTACTCATAGCTTGCTATTTTCTCCCTACATAATTTTCCAGTTAAACGCTGTAACTCCTGTACTCGCTCCGCAAGCCAATTAAGCTCTTCTTTTGTGATGGTATAACTTGGTTTATACCGGGCATCCACATAGGCTTTCCGAAGCAACTTGAACCTTTCTTTTTCTTCGTCTGTAGAACGCGGAAATATAGACAAGAACCTTGGCTCTATGCTTGAGACTCTTTGGCCCAATTTCTCTATATCATGAGTACTTGGCTTGTAGCGAGTAAATACCAAAAGAATTGTACCATATAAGCGTTCTGTAGCTTGGTGCAACAAGAATGCCGCCATGCTCAAATATTTTTTGTCTTTTAAACCTTTGTTAAAATTATACTGGTAATCTTCAATAAAGATTTCTGCCTGACCAAACCAATACTCGAAATCCTCTTCAGCTAATTTTTTCCTTTCCTTCTTAGTTATTTCAATTGGCTCTGTCAATTGAAATTTTCCTGAATCATACAGAAGTATTCCTTCTCGCAGGATGTCAATATAAAAGTACTGGCTTTTCCTTAAACGACGATTTATAAACTGGATGTCTTCGGCAATCAGGCTGATTGGGGTTCGGTGGATAGTTTTGGCTAAGCGTTGAGCAAGTTGACTGTTTTGCTCGATTTTGCTGGCTTGGCGAGGTGTTTCAGTTATAACCAAAAGATCGAAGTCACTTTGATAGCGATAAAGTAGGGTTTCCGGGTCGAGGTCTTCTACCCAATCACCACGGGCATAGCTGCCAAATAAAATGAGCATATCGAGATCGATTTCTTCTCGAATGATCTCGATAGCTCTTTGTAATTCCTGCTGTTTTTGCTCAGGCAGGTGTTCAAGGGAGGTTTTCATGCCCTAATGATATCTGGTGTATTTTTGTAAAATTCAATTAGTATTGGTATCGCAGAGAATCATTGATGCGTTTCTCTCCATGCATCCTTGCGGATGGAATCTTGGGTTATATTTCTACCTTTCCACAAGCCGGCCAGGGAGAAAAAATCTTCTTCAGTTTTCAGCGGTATGAGTCTATCTTCAGTCAACTCGACTGAGCTAACGAAGTTTAACGCCGAAAGAAACTCGGAAAGCAACTTAGCCTTTTCTTCGCTTTCCAGCCGAACAACTAACTGAGCCATTTCTTTGTCCTCTGAGAAGGATGTTTCTCGGTTCCGCGCCTAACAGCCAAGCTCAGTCACGCGCACAAAGTGCTTGCAGCAAAACCGATGGCCTTTCTCACGTCGGCTAGAGTGCCATGTTAGGCCATACTTACATTTGATTTGGCAGTAAACGTGGTCTGTCCCTGAAGTATCCCCACAAATCAGCCTCTGGCTCCCACGCTCCAGCGTGGGAGCAAATCCAGACGCTCCAGCGTCATGAAACCTTGGCCGCTGGAGCGGCCACAACGGCATTCCCACGCGGGAGCGTGGGAACGAGCCATGAGGGCATCGTGGCCGCTCATTCGCTCCATAATTCGTTGTTTTAGATTGCAATAATGTGGGGATACCTCAGGGTCTGTCCCCTATTCTCTTGCCTATTCTTCTTTATCTCGTCAAACAGGTCCACTATTCGTCTCGATCGAGCGAAAAATCTGCCTCCGTCCCTCAATCCATCGCTACGAACGCGTAAGCCAGACAAGCTCCTAGAAGCAATGAATTAAGATCTGCGAACAAACAAGATGGGTGTCCTTTTCTCCAAGATGGGTATCCTTTTCTTTTGCCTGAGTTTGATGCGCGGTATTGGGTCGGGCTAAACCATTTATTAGCCGACAGTTTTCATTGTCTTAAGCCATAGCTTGATTGAAATTGACTACTTCAACACTGAGGCACTCTTCTACGGCGTGGCTTTTAGTCAGATATTCATCAAGCGCATCAAGTGTTCTTGCATGAAAGTACCGTTCACCACACTCTAGGCATACTTCCGCTTGAACATTCTCGACAATATATAGCCTTTTGTTTAGCCAATGTTGGCGCTTGACGTTTTTGGGTTTCGTCTTTCCACCGCAAAATTCACAAATCATAGGTTACCTATAGCGCATAAACAGTGATTATGATGAGGTTGCTATTTTCTCGAAACCTGCATATTACATGAATAAGTCTTCCATCTCTTACTGGTCCTTCTATGCGATACCTTGTTCCTCGTTCATCATGGGCCATTTTCTTGTCGATTTTGCCTTTAAGGATCGCGTTTTCAATATCTTTCCTTTCAAGATTATCATCTAGCATTTCCTCCTCCACATGGGATGACATGAAATAGTCACGATCAACTATCCGCTGTTGAATCTTCTTTATGACAGACATCGGAAAACGGGGACAGACACTGAGGTATCCCCACATTATTACAATTTAAAACAACGCGTTATGGAGCGAATGAGCTGCCACGATGCCCTCATGGCTCGTTCCCACGCTCCCGCGTGGGAATGCCGTTGTGGCCGCTCCAGCGGCCAAGGTTTCATGACGCTGGAGCGTCTGGATTTGCTCCCACGCTGGAGCGTGGGAGCCAGAGGCTGATTTGTGGGGATACTTCAGGGTCTGTCCCCTATTCTCCGACCCGAAAGGTGTGAACGCCTGAAATACCTGTTTTCCTTGCATAACATAACCTTAGCATACATTGCTCAAATAACATCCTCCAATTACTGTAACCACCAAGAGTGCCACCCAGTATACGGTGGCAGTAACCAAATATGGTTCGCTTCTCCTCGTGTGTTTCCAGGTTTCCCATCCCTCTACATCGTCATATTTCTCTATCTTTGCCTCGATTTTCCGTAGATATTCGGACGTACTCCGAACTACCTTCAGGACAGCATATGATCGCATTCCCCCTGCACAAACCAAAATGCATGGTATGTAATATGACAAATCTGGCAGGCCTGTTCCTGTAGTTACTAGCCATGACCAAACTACCGCAGTGCCAAACAAGGCATATCTTTCTAAAGATCGGGTTTCTCTCGCCAATTCGAAGATTTCCCCGCGAAGAGATTTGTATTCTTCAATATGAAATTCATTGGTGCCCATTATTTTTTCTCCTACGGCAAGTCACCGTGTTTAGGTGCGTCGAAACGCCTTACATACCACAACTGAGGACACAGAGAGCACAGAGGGTTGGATTCGATAGCGTCCGAGACGCAACCGATTTCCCGCCAATGGATTTCTTTCCATTCTCTGTGTTCTCTGTGTCCTCTGTGGTTCAATACGACGAGAGGGGGGGGCAAAGACGTTGCCCGCCCGACATCAGCTGGGTTTAAACCAGCTCGACGAATTTACCCGCCATGAATTGCTTGAGGACTTGGTTCTCGTAAGTGGGACGTAGGCCCTTGGCGGCGGGGGCCCAGAGTCCCTCGCCATTCATGCCACCATCTTCGGCTTTACTGATGCGGACCAAGGCTTCACGCGGCGCGCCGGTGGGACAATGGACATCCGGCACGAAGCCTTGGGTGATTTTTTGGCCCAGTAAGCCCTTGACGTAGAGAGAATCGGTCATCCAGGTCGGTTTGAGCCAACCGCGGGTACAGCTTTGATGGCTACCACCGCGATAGAGTGATTGATAACCGGTGTCAGGGCTTTTGGCTAATCCGGTGGGATTGGTTTCTTGTCCCCGTACCGAGCTGAAGGTAGCCCCATACATGTTGTGCCACATGCGGGTGATACCACGCGGTGTTCCCGGATAGTAACGGGCCCGGACCAATAGGCGTGCGGTTTTGTAACCTTCCGGATATTTCTGCCAGCCTCGGAAAGGACGATCATGTGGGTCGGCATCGATGTAGACATAGTCACCATCTTCGATGCCTAATCCTTTCGCATCGTCAGGATTGATATCCACATAGGCCTCCGTTACGAAGGGCATCCGCTTGTCACGCCGTAGCATATCGCCAAACGGCCCGAACCAGGCAGCAACAATATCGGTGTCCACAGCGGTCGTGTGGGCGCCGTGACGGTATTTCGGGGTATGGAACACCAAATCGTAGCCATCCCGGCGCAGCGGGTGTGCGCTATTGATTACTTCATCGACGGTCTTGATCACATGCCGGGCTTGCCGTGTATCACCGCTGACATCACTGCCGGGAACGCCATAGTCCTCGGGTGTCTTAGGCCGTAACAAGGGGTGGGCCTTGGCTACGATGACATTGGGCTCGAATCGAGTAGAATCGATCGGCTCCCGGTGTACGACGATATTTTCTCCGCTATCTTTGAATTCGGGTTCTTCCCGATAGAATTCCAACCGCCCGGTCTTGGTGTACCAGGGTTTATTCTCGTTACCCTGTTCCCAAGCACCGACTTTAGGATAGGTGCGGGTTTGGAGGATAGCTGGAATACCCTCGTCGGCAGCTTTCTCCAAGTCTTCGATCTTGTAGCCGCGGGTGGCATTGGAATGATCCAAAACCCGTTGGATATAGGGCCTGGCCTGGCCCTGATCGACAAAATGCCAATAATCCTTATGGCGTGAATCATCGGTGAGTTTACCGATCGCACTACAGACGCCGGCAGCGACTTCCAAATCGGAGCGGGTATCATGAATCCGTGGCAAGGGCGTTGCCGGGAAGGTGTATAAAAACGGATTGGTGACGCTGATGGTCATGTCGGGATATTTCAATTCCGCCCAACTGTCTACCGCGAATACAATGTCCGAATATTCGCAGCTGGCGGTCCACCACCATTCATTTTGGGCAATGAATTCTACCCGCGACAAGGTGTTGATCACGAAATCATAATGGCCCTTTACATTACCGATCAACGAATTGGAATTGCTGACATGAAAGGCCTTGGTCGGCGTAGGGATATGGGTTTTGCCGGTCAGAACTTCCTTGCCCATGCGCAGAATGGTGTCGCCGTGATTGAAGTAATGGACGCTTTCCGCTTTCCAGCGTTTCCGCAATTTGGCCGGTTTGCTCGGATCCAATTCCGGATTAAAGGGGTCCTCACCGATATATTGCGCCAGGCCATTGAAGAAGCTGGCGCGGTAGTTACCTGCATAGCTACCCACATTACCGCCGATTTTGCCTATATTCTGCGTCAAGGCAGCGACTAAGAATATATTTCGGTCCTTAAGGTCGTTATTGAAGAATTGGTTGGGGCCCATGCCGACCGTAAAGAGGGTACGTGATTGATTGGCTGCAATCTGGCGGGCCAGGCCGCGAATGGCGGCTGCCGGGGCCCAAGTCAATTTGGCGACGTCTTCCGGCGTGTAGCTACCGTCGAGCATTTCTTTGGTGACATCGAACACGGTGCGACATGGCACCGTTTCGCCGGAGGCCAAGGGTACGGCAAATTCACCGGTTAGTTGAGGATTGCCGGAGAAATGTTTGCCGATTTGATCGTGATTCATGGCGACCGGTTTGTTTTCAACCGCATCCCAATAGACGAAATCGCCCCAGTCGGCTCGTTGTTTTTCATTCAATACCGGGCCCTGTTGCTGGTGGATGGACGGGCCTTTGTCACCGGTTGGGACGACCAGGGTATTGTTCTCCAGCTGAGCCAATCGATAGTCTTTGAAGACATCACCGGCACGCAGCATTTCGCCGTTGTCCATCCGTACCAATAGGGGTAAGTCGGTATTGGCTTTGACATAACCGGCATCATAGAGGTTCTCACTCATCAGCACCTGGGCGATACCCAATGCCAAGGCCGGGGTGGTACCGGGACGAACGACCAGCACTTCGTCGGCTTTACCGGCGGTAGCACTGTATTCCGCGGCAATGACGACCACTTTGGTTCCCTTCATTCTGGCTTCCGTCAGCCAGTGAGAATCCGGCATTTTGGTGGTAATCCAATTCATACCCCAGACGATGAGTAAATCGGCGTGTTCCGCATTACAGAGATCGAAATCGACCGTTTGTTGGCCCGTTACCATCGGATGGCCCGGCGGTAAATCGGTGTGCCAACTATAATTGTCAAACCCACGGCCACCCAAGGAATCCGTGCCTTTACCGCGAATCTTGTCGTCTAACAGGGCTATCGCATTCGCTGCGCGGTATTGAGCAAATACGCGGGTCATGCCGAGCGGGGGCATGCCGCCGCGGAATTTCAGGGTCTGGGTACCGGCCCCTTGGGTCGCTTCGACCATCAGCGGATCATAGCCTTGGGCCAATAGCTTCTTTTTGCCTGCTTCCCCGCTATAGGTTTGGGCGATATTGATCAGGGCGCCGGCAGCCAATTCAAAGGCTTCGTCCCAGGAAGCGCGTACCCATGAATCGCGTCCCCGTTGGAGGTATTTTTGTGCGACCGCGCCGGTTTGGGGATCACGCGGAAAACCGGCCTCGACCCAATCTTTGAAGCCTTTGCGAATCATGGGCCGTTTGCAACGGCGATCCCCGTAAAAACGCCGGACCAGGGCCAAACCTTTTTGACAGCAACGCGGGTCCCAACGTCGTGTGGATTGATTGCCGTCCAAATCTTTGGCTTTGTGGTAGCCGTAGGTGGGCGCGATGCGGGTGACGACGCCGTTTTTGACATAACCACGTAATAGACAATTGTGGGTATCGTTGGGAGCGCAAAGGAAGGTGAACGAGGAATCGTAATGATGCAGGTCCCGATAGGTTTTCTCCCAGCCCCGGTTGGGATAGTTGGAGAGTGGATTGTCGATTGCCACCGGTGTCAACAGCTGAGTCGCAGAAATGACCTGTTGCGAAATGGCAGCCGTACCTACGCCCGTGGCAGCCATCTGAAACAGGAAGCGGCGGCGAGAGATATCGATAGGTTGGCTTTGGTCATTCTCTGACATCATCGCACTCCGAAGTAAATTGCTGAAAATAGGGCCTTCGTCAACGGCGTGCTTGAATAATCAAGGGGTTAAAATCGCTCGATTGATCAAAGATACCTAATCTTTCAAACCTTATATTTGAATTAAGGATATTATAATAATGCAAACTACTGTTGAAGACGATTTGACCTTGATCAATTTCTCTCCATAAAGAGGTGGACAGGCGCTGCGATACCGTCATGAAACATTGGCCGCCGGAGTGGCCACAATTGCGTTCCCACGCTGGAGAGACTGTGAAAGAATTCGCCTTTCCGATCCAGGAATACTTTCACACTCTCCGGAGCGTAGGAACCCAAACAACTTGTTGTTTTAGATCACAATACCGTATTCTCTTCAAGAAGTAGCATGAGCCGAGAAACCAAAGGGTACACCTATGTCACTGGACAGACAGCCGGGTGAATAATCGACCGCATTGCGCAGAGACCGAAACCATGCTGCAACCAGCACCAGCACATCGACCAACCCTCTACGAGGCCCTGGAGGCCCTGCCCGAGGGGGTGACCGGGGAGATCCTGAATGGCCAACTCCACACCCAACCGCGGCCCGCAATCTCGCATGCTCACGTTGCGCTCAATCTTGCTATTGGGATCGGTGGTCCTTACGGCAAGGGGATTGGTGGCCCTGGCGGTTGGTGGATCTTCCCCGAACCCGAGGTGCACTTCGGACGCGATGTCGAGGTGGCCGTGCCGGATCTGGCCGGCTGGCGCCGGGAGCGCATGCCGATACTTCCCACGGGCCACCGGGTCGAGGTGGTTCCTGATTGGGTCTGCGAGATCCTCTCTCTATCCACCGAACGGAAGGATCGTCAAGACAAGATGCCACTGTATGCACGCTATGGTGTGCGGTATGCGTGGCTGACTGATCCGGTCAAGCATATGCTGGAGGTATACCAACTCGAGGCTGGTGCCTGGGTTGAAATTGGTCGCTTCGCCGAGGCCGGCCAAGTTACCGCTCCACCATTCGAGGCGGTGTCTATCGTACTGGAAGACTTGTGGTTGCCGCAGCAATTGCGGCTTGTCGAACGTTAAGACTGATGAGCGCGCCGACGGCTTGGTGGCCGTTCTCAATAAGCGCGGGCATAGCTCCGCCTGCACCGCGGAGCGATCATCCACTTCGGGCGTAGGCGGTCTCGTCGTGGCGGCACTAAAGCTATTGCCTTGAGCCGAAAGACCAAAGGGTACACCTATGTCAACTGCAGCTGCCGACATCACGAATCTTGCTACCGAAGACATCCAATTCATCAAGGAGCACCTGGGGGAGTGGCTCGCCGAGCAGTCGTTGGGCAAGCCACCGGCGGTCTATGAAATCGAGCTGCGGGAGCAGATGGATAAGCGCTTCGAGGCCGTCGACAGGCGTTTCGAGATGCTGACCCAGCGTATGGATTCGTTCATGCTCTGGTTGTATGCCATCACCCTGACCGTCGGCGGTCTCATCACCGTGGCGGCACTCAAGCTATTGCCCTGAGCCGAAGGTTCGAACCCTCCCCCCGCCCTAAGAGGCTGTCTAAAAACTAACCCATTGATGTTGCTTGGTATGGAATGACTAATCCGATCGCAATCAAGCCCTTGATCCCCCCTCTCCCCAAGCCCCCTCGCTACGCTCGGGGCAGGCTCTCTCCCCCAGGGGGCGAGGGAGCCAACCGGGCAAGTTCTTAAGACAGTCTCTTAACCTTTTGGGTCAGCCCCGCTTTTGCGACACCCTCCGCCGGGCAGGAGACTCGCCCAAATCTCCGGGAAAATGATCTGCCGCAACATCAGAATAGGGTAATATTTTAAAATATCTACCCCAATTGCGGGCCAGAGGTGTGGCTGAGCCGATCCTGATTCCAGGTCTGGGGTAGATGGCACGAGAAGTGCATATAGATTCCCAATGAACATCTGTAGTCTCGTCGTCCGGACTCGCCCCGAT
>NZ_SMSC01000089.1:0-1273 GCF_004359955.1 Candidatus Thiosymbion oneisti | reverse complement strand
CTATACCCCGACCGAAACGGCTTCCTGATTAATCCTCTTTATGGGTCGGAGGTGAATTTTTGTGGATCAGGAGGCAAATTGGACTTGCATCGGAACAGAGTATCTACGGGCTGCCCGGATTCATCGTCGAATCAGTCGATTCGAATCGGTGCTTTCAATTCTGCTTTTTCCAGCATTGTCCGAGGTCATCGGCGGCCCGAATAGCATCGACGACCATGTCGGGCGTCACCTCGAAAGGCTCGTTGTGGATCGTTTCACCCTTGGCTGTAGCCCGGTTGGCGATTCGCTCCAGCAACTCCCTGGAAAGCTGGGTTAGCCCAATCTCTGCCAGGGTGGTGGGCAGGCCCACCTCGGTAGCAAAAGTCAACACCTGGTTCAGGACAGATTGAGGTTGCCCTTCGAGAACCAGTTGCACGAGCAAGCCGAAGGCGACTCTCTCCCCATGAAAATAGTCGAGCGTCGCGGGGGCTATAGTCAAGCCGTTATGTACCGCATGAGCTGCTGCCAGACCCGACGACTCGAAACCCAGACCCGAAAGGAGGGTATTCGCTTCCACGAGTCGTTCCAGGGCCGGAGTGACTACCTGGTTCCGGACGGCACGCAATGCCTCGGCTCCATCGGCCAGCAAGGTCTCGTAGCACAGCTTGGCCAGGGTCAAGGCACTACGGGTCGAAGCGCCGCCTCGCATGTTGCGGACGTGGCCGGCAACACAGGTGTTGGCCTCGAACCAGGTGGCCAGGGCATCACCCATTCCGGCCGCCAGCAACCGGGGCGGTCCCTGGGCAATCACCTGGGTATCAACCAATATCAGGTCAGGGTTTTTGCGGAGGAACCGATATTCCTGAAAAGTGCCTTCTTCCGTGTAGATCACCGACAAGGCGCTGCACGGGGCATCGCTGGAGGCCACGGTAGGGCAGTTGACGACCGGTAACGCCAAATCGCTGGCTGCTACCCTGGCCGTGTCCAGTACCTTGCCGCCTCCGGCGCCGATAATCACCTGTGCCTTGTGTTGCCGAGCCACGGTCTTGGCTCGCTCGATCTCGGCCAGGGAACATTCTCCGCCGAAAGGAAAGACGACATGCTCGATCTTGGCATCGGCCAACGTCGTCTTCCAGGTATCCGTCAGCTGACGAATGGCAGACTTCCCGGCCACGATCAGGGCCGGACCTTCCAAGTCGAGACCGGCCATTTCTTGGCCGAGGACGCCGGTGGCGTTCTTGCCTTGGGTATAACGGTTCGGGGAGCAAAAGACCGACAGCATGGCGTTTCTCCA
>NZ_SMSC01000088.1:0-1288 GCF_004359955.1 Candidatus Thiosymbion oneisti | reverse complement strand
ACCCAAGCCCCCGGAGCAAGAAAACAAGGGACTCACCTGGCCCGACTGGCCCAACAAGCTGCGCACCTCCAGCTCCCAGGAAGAAGGCTGTGAACGCAGGTGGTCAGTAGCCACCAAGGCATTTGTCGCCGACGGCAACGGCAAGGTCAAGGCCATCGAATGCATCAAAGTAGACTGGACCAAGGACGACACCGGGACCTGGCGCATGACCGAGGTCCCAGGCTCCGGGTTCTCCCTGGAGGCCGATCTGGTCACCCTCGCCATGGGCTTCCTACACCCTGTACACGAAGGCATGCTCCAAGAGTTAGGCGTCGAGCGCGACGGGCGTGGCAATGTCAAGGGTCCCACCGAAGGCTCCGATGCCTATCACACCTCCATCCCAGGCGTCTTCGCCGCCGGCGACATGCGCCGCGGCCAATCCCTGGTAGTGTGGGCCATCCGAGAGGGTCGTCAGTGCGCCCGCGCTGTGGATGAGTGGCTGATGGGGAGGTCGGATTTGGCGGGGTGAATCCCGGTGTTCTCCAGGATGGATGAAGTGGCCTGTGGGCCGCTTTTTCTTGACGGCTACAATACTTTGGTCGAAGGTAATCAGCAGGGTACAGCAATCTCACTGAGAGCCATCCAATGACCATCCATACCGACACTATCAATGAATACGCATACGATGGCGATTTCTACGACTGGACCATCAAGACATCCAAGCTCCTTCGCGAGGGACACATCGGCGAAGTGGATCTGGAACAGGTCGCGGAGGAAATCGAGGACATGGGAAAAAGCGACAAACGCGCCCTCTCCAGCTATCTGAAACTCCTGATGGTTCATCTACTCAAGTGGCATTACCAACCGAAGTACAGGGGCATCAGTTGGAAGCTCTCGATTACCAACGCACGCGACGAAATACAGGACCTGCTGAAGGACAGTCCCAGCCTGAACTCCAAAGTAGAGCAATTGATAACCGATCGATACGCTACCGCGCGTAAGCGTGCAAGTCTGGAGACCGGTCTCGTGCTCGATAGTTTTCCAAACGCTTGCCCTTTTTCGGTCGAACAACTGCTCGACGATGACTATTGGCCGGATTGAGGAAAAAGGGCCAGGTTCAATTTTTGAAAACTCCCCCCCTACCTGCTCGTAAAAGGAAAAAGAAGGTTAATTGAGCCTGGCCCCTTTTTGCCCCATCTCCGCGGGATGACGTTTGGCGTGAAACAGGATAAAGTGGTGGATCCAATCCAGATAGGCTTGCTCGGTGCGGGTGAAAACGAAATAAATAAAAGGACACCCACTTTGTTTG
>NZ_SMSC01000087.1:0-1306 GCF_004359955.1 Candidatus Thiosymbion oneisti | reverse complement strand
GTGATACCAAGGGGTATCTTCAAGGGAAACGAGAGCGGAGCGGGGAGCGGTCATAGTCGGACTCCTGGTCGTGTCGGGCTGAGAAGAATGCTAACTCAGTGGAAAAGTCGTGTCAAACAAGATGGGTGTCCTTTTTTTCGATTCTGGAGGGATGCAAAAGGCGGGATGCGCTGCGCTTTCCCGCCCTACGGTCCTTTTACCTCACCCCGAGAACGGGTCCTCACCACACAAGAAGGCACGGTGCACGCAGCGGCATACACAGTAATACCAAGGGGTGTCTTCGAGGGAAACGAGCGCTGAGCGGGAAGCAGTCATGGCAGATTCCCTGTGATTTGGTGTTGGGAAAGAGCTTAGCTTAAGGGTGGGAGAGACGCCAAACAAAGTGGGTGTCCTTTTTTGCGCAGAGTCCTGCGATAAGGTGTAAGGAGCGTAGAGGAAGGTGCCGACGGTAAGACAGGTAAGGAAACACGCATATCTCGGGTTCACGGCTTGCTCCTCAGGCAATATTGAAAACTTCCATACCCAACTCGAATCTCACACTCCCGGTACCGGCGTCCGGATCCGTGTTGGAGTAGGTCTGTGCGAAGACAGAGGCGCCATCCTGCATCACGGCGAGGACGACTTGGTAAGGTACATCTGCCGCGACCTTTGCGATCACAACTGACCACTCCAACAAAACGAATCCGGACTTCCCCGCAATCGCGGTTCCGATCGGATAGACATCGACATGGGCATCCGAGTCCACATCATCGGGATGGGCATCATTGAAGTTAAAGTCAGCTACTTGGTAAAGCGGATCGCGCCGCCCCTTGAGCCGAAGACTCAGCTCGTGCTTGATACGAGGCAGTCCGGTCATAACAACAGATAGGCTCGGGTTCTTGGCTGCTTTGAGCGTAATCATGCGAATTCTCCACGATGGTTCTTGGTTTACGACGTGAGTATTGTCGATAGATATCTACCTCTGCGCCCCAGAGAGCGGGCCGTAATCGGCCACCATCCTTGATTCAAGGCCCAACACGACGATGTCTTCATCCCATATCGTGTCAGCTCGACGACATGCTTGGTCCGGAGGCACCGCGCTCCGCAGTAGCTCATTAGCACTCTTCGGCCTGGATGCGGCGATCGCCCGCTCTGCATAGGGTTTGCGCACGTCGGTAGCTCTTGCAGGGTATGCCAAGAGTCGAGCTAGTCCCGGTGCAAAGATGAATTCCCTGGAGATGACCAAGGGTACAGCAGGTTGCTGCCGTCTACAATTACAACTTTTCCCATTCTTCTCTGCTTATTTCTGCTTGACGCAAGATTCTTG
>NZ_SMSC01000086.1:0-1318 GCF_004359955.1 Candidatus Thiosymbion oneisti | reverse complement strand
AGCCTACCGATTTAAAATCAATAGGTTAGTTTTTAGACAGCCTCTAAGCCTCTTTATATCACGACCGGGCTGACTGCATATCACGACCGGGCTGACTGCATATCACGACCGGGCTGACTGCTGATCAGGGGTCCGAAAATCGGGCAGTGGCTCAGTTTGAAAATTTTATGCTTGGCCGCTCACTTTCCGGCCCATTTAACGCCAGGACGCAATGGCGCCAAGACGCAAAGTTTCTTTGTTCTTTCTTGGCGTCCTTGCGTTGGCTCTTTATGGATTCCGGACTGCTAACGATCATAGCAGGGTTCCAGCGGACGTTTTGGAGTGCGGCGGCAACCTTACCCCGATGCTTACCGGAACCTACAGCCCTAAGCATAAGCCGGGGGTCGGTCAAGTGGCACGATCCTGCCGCCGCTTTGGATTGGACCACGCATCCGTCCCCAACAAAGGTGATGCGGCCAGGGGAAAGCGCCGTCGCCGCGGCGCGGGTGGAACCGAAGGGCCCGGATTCCCGGCCAACGCCGCTGGTATCCCCCGTGGCTGAGGTTCGATGCGGTCGCGCCGCTTTGCCGGCGCACTCCAAAGCAGTCCGGAATCCATAACGAGGCGCTCCACCGGACCATTGCTCCGCTGTCGTTCCAGCCGCCAGAAGTTGTGAGTGTTGGCGATGCGGTGCAAGCAGAGGAGGTAGTAGCCTGCGGGAAAGGTCATTTGGGCATTGTGTAGTTCAGCCGGCGCGTCTATTCAAGTTCCGTGCAGTCTTCAACGAAGGTGGCCCCGGTCACGCATGGCGTCGGCTGAACCGGGCTTCATAGTTGGTAACGAATTAGGGGAAATCTTATGGGATACGTTCATGCGGAAATTGAGTTGAAAAACCCACGGCTTCCACAATTAAAGTCTTTGGTAACAAAGGCAATGGTCGATACAGGGGCGCTGATGCTTTGTATACCTGAGCATGTGGCTCTCCAATTGGAGCTGGAAGAAAATAGAAAACGTGAAGTGACAACTGCTGATGGGAGTCGTCACAAGGTATCTTATGTTGGCCCCATAGAGGTTATTTTTGAAAATCGTAATTGTTTCGTAGGTGCATTAGTTATGGGAGATGAGGTACTGTTGGGTGCTGTTCCAATGGAGGATATGGATTTGATTATATCTCCAAGCCATGGAAAACTAGTGGTTAATCCAGAAAGCCCGAATTTTCCTCATGCACTTGTTAAATGACTTGCCTATCCGCGAAAGACATAATCGCCGATATCAAGTCGCAGCGAAAAAGTGCCTAAGAGGCTGTCTAAAAACTAACCTATTGATTTTCTACTGGCAT